>JANMUW010000432.1:0-3232 GCA_031392105.1 Acidobacteriota bacterium
TAAAGGTAATGCATCGGCGTAAGAGATCGGCAGAACGGGGATCTTGGTCAGCGTTGCGGCATCGCGGCGGTCGATGCGTTTGGCGTTCTTGGTCGCGCCGATACCTTTCGTCAGTGGGTCGCCCGGGTGCAGCGGCATGTCCATAACGGAGCCGCGTTGAACACCATGCTCGCTCCGCCAAGCGCCTTTTGGATAGACATCGCCCTGATAGAATCCGTCGTTTCTCGGATCGGAGTAGATCAGACATCCGACAGCTCCGTGCTCGGCGGCGACCTTTGGCTTGATACCGCGCCATGATCCGCCATAGCGTGCGATCACGATCTTTCCCTTCACATCGATCCCGCGGCGGGCAAGCTCGTCATAATCCCCCGGTACTCCGTAGTTGACATATACCAGCGGAGCCGTGACATCACCGTCGATCGAATAAGCGTTGTACGAAGGAAGCTGTTCTGATATCTGGCCGGACGTCGCGTCCTCCTTTAATTCCGCCTCCCGGAGTTTCAACCTGAATTTTTCAGGGGCCGTCATCTCCACAATGCGTGTCTTCGGCGTCGGGAACAGCACCTGATATTCTTCCAGCTTTGTGTCATATCCCCACGAGCGAAACTGGGCGGCGATGAAGTCAGCATTCTCTTTGTTATACGCCGATCCAAGATGATGCGGCCGTGCGGAGATGCGTTTCATCCAAGTCCGAAGATTGTCCGCTTTCAAATTTGCGTCGAATCTCGCTTCCAGCTCGCGCTGGCTTTTAGACGTGTCAGCAGAAAACCCTAGAAGTCTCTCGTCTAATTTTACGGCCGATTGAGCCAGGAGCGATCCAGTCAGCAAGATCGCGAAACCACCGCGGAAAAATGTTTTGAGCATATTTAGTTGTCGTCTTCGTCCTCGTACTGGGGAAATATTGCGCCGGCGGCCTCAGGTGAGATCTTCAGGCCTAACGATTCCAGTGCGCTGGATAATACGATGTCGCGTCGTGCGGCGAGATCTTTACCCGTAGGAAGTAATATTACGTCAGGCACCACGCCAAGTTTCTCCAAACTCTTTCCGTCCTTCATGATCAGGTCGGCAACCGTCACGCTCGCTCCGAAGAAAATGACACGATCCATGCCCAACTCCTGAGGAAAGAATCGGGATTCCATTACGGCACCGGCAGATTGATCACCAATGACCCGGCCTCGCTTTTCGAGTTGAATAACCCGCGCGAACACTTCTGACGCGGATGCCGAAGCATTGTCGATCAACACGATGATCTTGCCCGAGTATGCATTCTTTCCACGCGACTTGGCGATCAGCTCCTTCGTTCCTTTTCTGCGCTTTTCGTCGGCGACCTTTATATCTTGTTCGAATACGTTTCCGATCAGCCTCATGACCATGTCCACGCGGCCTCCCGAATTATCACGAAGATCGATGATCATCGCCGGTGCTTTTTTCGCCCTGCCGATCATTTCGTCGACGTTCGCGGGGTCGACGCTGAAGGACGGCATCTTCCAGATGAATACACCTTCGAGTCTATCCAGATAGTATTGCCTGGTATGTTTTCGATATGCGTCCTCGGCTTCGCGAATGTAGGAATTTAGATCCGTCCCCGTAAGGTCCGTTACACGCTTGCCTTGTTTTATCCGGGCGAGTATCTGGTACTTCATCGCCTTACCGTCCGGTTTTATCGCAATCACATTCAACCCCGGCTGCGGTCGAAGACGGTAAAACACGTACTGCAGCTTCCACAGCGAATCTCGTGAAAGCTCGTACCCCTCGAGCGAATGCAGTTGGTCACCCACCTGCAAACCCAATTTCTCCGCATCGCTTTGCTTATCAACGTGTACGACAAAACACTTATCGCCAACCATTCGAAAGTCGAAACCGTAGTCGGTCTTATTCACCTTTCCCGGCGGAACGAAGAATAGATGCGAGTCATCGAAGTCAATCAGGAACTGCGCAATGATACCGCTCATCTGTCCGATCGACTGTGCTTTCGCCATTTTCTCGACTGCAGCTTCGTAATTAGCATCAAGATTCAGGCCCTTGAAGTTCGGATCGAAGTAATTCTTCTTGACGTCATCCTTGATCAGCCCAAGCATGGTTTTGTGCCGTCTTCGCTCGTTATCCAGATCTTGTGCAAAGCACACGGAGGTGACGCACAGAAGCATTGACGCAAGACAAAATAGACGGCGTAGGAACATCTAGTTACCCTCTGAAAAGTTAGTTATTTGGAGACCTGATCGCAGCTTTCCTGGTAGAACGTGAAAGCTAGTTTGAAATGACGCGTTTTTGCTATTGCATCGGCGCCCCTTTAGTTCCGTTATGGTACCGATTTCTTTGTGATCTCTCAACGATCACCCGTCACAGTTCGTCGTCGGAAACTTCTACTTCCATTCGCAAAAGCGCCGTCGAGAAAGTCTTACCTTGCGCGTCCGTCATCAGGCTGAGCGTACCGCCGCCTCCAAGACTGCCGTGAAGTAGAAAATTCAGAGCACCAAGATTCGGTAGCTCAAAGCGTTCGACACCACCTTTAACCATTTCGCCGAAATGCGCCTTGACCTTTTCAGCCGTCACCTCGCGAACGAGGAGCGGATAATATTCGTCTTTAAGAGCGATGATGCCGACGTTGGCAGTGTCGCCTTTGTCACCGGATCGGGCGTGGGCGAGCTTTAGTAAAGATACCTTCATAATCAGTTATTCCTCTTCGTACATAAGAACTTTTCGCCCCTCGTTGAATGCGTAGGCGTTTGTATAGAGCAAATGGATGTGATCCAGAACCGCATCAGTATCTGCGTTCTCGCTTTCGACGTCTTCAAGAAGTGAACGAGTATCCTCAAGTATCTTGGCAATAAAAAACGCGAGCTCAGTTGCACGCACATGATCATAGCCCTCGGCCAATAAGACTCGCTCGAAGTATTTAACGGCGCGTTTCCGGAAAACTAGTATCTGTTCTTCGTCCACGTTTTAGGATTCAATGTACGCAAGAAAGATGTCTTGGTCTTTATTAGAATTACGATTCCCCCGCAAATCAAGTAGGGACTAACGGAATTGCTATCTGAGCCTTCGCAGCAAATCGCCCGCCGCTTTTCGTTCTTCGAGGCCAGGTGCGTCTCTCACGTTGGCGGTTGCTGAAAGAAATTCTTCAAGGGCGGCACGTGCTTCGCCCTGTCGTCCCATCTCAGCGTACAACATGCCCAACCGTAAAAAAACGGATTTCGAGGCCATCAGCATTTCGGCTCTCGCTTGAGTCCGG
>JANMUW010000464.1:0-9326 GCA_031392105.1 Acidobacteriota bacterium
CTTCCGTCATGTCGGTGATCGAAGTCTTGAAGCGATGGCGTTCCGCCCAGCGCAGATACATCCGCAACAGCATCTGCGCGAAATCCTGCGCGTCAGTTCCGCCCGCACCAGCCTGAATCGAGCAAATCGCGTTGTTCGCGTCGGTTTCGCCCGATAGCAAGCTTTGCGTCTCGGCTGCTGAAACTTGGGCTCCGAGTTTCGCGATCAGGGTTTCAAGCTCAGACGCGGAGTCCGCATCTTCTGCGGCGAATTCGAAAAGCACTTCGGCATCGGAGACGCCGGTTTCGAAATCCTTCTGCTTCTGCAGAGCTCGTTCAATCCGGCTCCGCCGTCCCATTACTTTCTGAGCGGCGTCGGAGTCATCCCAGAAGCCCGGCTCGGAGATCTTTCCTTCTAGTTTGTCGAGTTCGGATTGCTTTTTAGGCGCGTCAAAGAAACCTCCCAAGTTGGGTAACTTTTTCTTTGATCTCTTCGTGTTTTGATTGCAGTTCGGACAATTCCATAAGTCTTATTCGGTCGGATTCTGGTGCAGGTAGTTTCGCATGCCCTCAAAACTATTCTGCCAACCTACGACACAAGCGTCGAAAAAATCATCGAGCAGCGGATCGGCCGGCGACAATTCCTGGACGATCCTTAATATGCATCCGGACGGCACCGGCTCGATAAGCAGATCGGTCGTCATGTTCGTTCGGATCGGCCAGTTATTACCGGCGAAATATTTTCCTGATCCCAACAGCATCCGGTGCGGCGGATCGAATTCAATAATCTCGAACGAGTTTACGAATTCAGTGTCTTTCTCGCCTTCGCCCGAAGCCGTGACCCAACTTCCGCCTTTGCGGGCATCGATAACAACGGATGAGGCTCCCCACCAGCTCCGAATCGCTCTCGGCGTGGTCAGCACTTCGAACATTCGTTCCGGCGTTACGCCGAAAGGTTCTTCCAAAATTTGGCGACGCGTTGTTTCTGTGGCCATTGCCAGATCCTCACTGACTCCTGGGCTTGAACGTGAAAGCGAGCAAAACGAGCGTAACTATACTACAAAGCCATGCGAACCAGTCGCCATATTTTACATAGAAAGTTTGGCTGCCGTTGGATTTTGCGACGGGCCATACACGTGTGTCCTCGGTATATCCTTTCGTCGAACCGAGCACTTGTCCGCTCTCGTTGACGTAAGCGGTGATGCCGACATTCGTGACGCGAAGGACGGGTCTATTCGTTTCTACTGCTCGGAAAACCGCATTTGCCAGATGCTGTCTCAACACAGGTGTCGGCCCGAGATACCCGTCGTTTGTCATTTCAATGAGCACATCCGCACCGTTTCGAACATATTCGCGGGCGAGCTCGCCGAAGTGCGATTCGAAGCAGATCATGACTCCAGCCTTTGCATCACCGATCGGCAATAGGTCGTACTCCTTGCCGTAGGAAAAACTTCCTACGAATGCCGGGACGATTGCTTGAAGGGGGGCAGGTACTGATTCGCCGAACGGGAGCAGATAAATCTTATCATACTGAGCGATCTCTTTTCCGTCGGTGCCAACGAGTACCGCCGAGTTGAAATACTTGTTGTTCGCCGCATCCGGCTCGGCGGAATTGAAGAGAACGTTGACGTCATTCTTTGCCGCGAATGCGTGGACGAAGTTCCGAAATTCCTCGTCCTCATCGTATGCGAAGTTCATGGGCGATTCGGGGAAGATGACCGTAGTCGATTGCGGATTGGGGATTTCGGATTGCGGATTTCGAGCGCCCGAGCCCAGAGCAGATTCCGCTAATTCGACATGTCTAGCCCGGAGTTGCCGCCATTTCTCATACGTGAGTCCGGACATTGGGACGTTTGGTTGAATGGCAATGACAGCGTTGGAGCTATAGGATACCCGGTCATTTCCCACCGTCTGGGGCCAACCCCCAACAAGATAGTAGGCAAACAACCAAGCCGTGAGGAAAGTGAGAGCCAAGACCAGGAAGTAGGCACCGGTACTTTGACTGACGGTTCGGCCACGGTTCCGGTGCGTTGTCGGATATGACTTGGAAACGAGAGCGCCGAACGCGTCTGCAAGCGCTTCATTCTCTCTCCACGAGCTCCAGCCACGAATCACGAAGAGCACGAACGCACCCGGTACGACTACGATGAAACTAATCATCAATACGCCGCCGTACGCGGCAGCCTCGAGACTTCGCCCCGTAAAAGCCTGCGAGTACCCGATCGCGTTCCAATTGTTTCCGGTTAGCCAATAACGCAAGAACTCGGAGAAAACCCACACGAATGGCGCGGCAAAGATCGCGAGGGTTCCGAATCGCTTGAGTAGACTCGAAAAGATCGCCGCGAAGATACCCGGAAAGATCCCCACGATGCCCGTGAAAAAAAACAAAAGCAGGTAAGCGACGAGGGGCGGAAAAGCAGCGTAAGTGATCGGAGCGAATGTCAGCCACCAGCACGTGCCGGTAAAGAAAACAAAACCCCACAGCCAACCGAGCAGGAACGAACGGACAGCAGATTCTTTCTCACGCTCGATCGCCCAGAAGAGGGGAACGAGACCAAACCAAGCGAGAAACCAAAATTCGAAATCGGGAAAAGCGAATATCAGTAGTACGGCCGAGAGGACGGTAAGGGCGGCGCTTTTCCAACTGGGAACGTACGGCATCAGCCGCGGGAATTTCATGCCGACAGTGTAACAAACCGACTGGAGCGCAGGCATCCCTGCCTGCATGAGTGCGAAGCACGAACAGCGATTATGGTTCGACATTACAGCGGGCACGACGCCGCGGAAGCCGCGACGTTGCAGGCAAGGATGCCTGCGCTCCAGTCGCTGTCCGGTCAAATAAATCTTTTACCGTTCATATAGCTTCCAGAATGAACGAACGTTTAAGCACCCTGCACAAATTTTGTCAGGGACGAAATGACGGAATTTGTCATCCGGTCGGGAATCGTGTCCTCGATGCCGTCAATTTGAAGTGGTCCTTGACCTGGTCGGTCAAGTCCAACGCAATTTGAATTACAAAAGGAGCTTCGATTATCAGGCCTAGATTTTATCGACTTTAAAAGTAGGTGAGCCCGGTCGGTTTCGACCAGGCTCATAATAGGAAGGACAACTGAAGGAACGCTCGGAAGGTGATCAAGCACAGTGGCAAACCGCGCTCGGAGAAGTGGTGGCGGCGGGGTCTCGATATTGTTATCAAGCTAGCCGCTGTCCTATTAGCACCTTCCGTGCCACAACCTGAGTCCGTCGTCCCAAGCTCCAAGTCCCAAGTCAGAATCGATCAAAAAGCCTTTGTTTACTGGGTTCTAGAGCGAATTGCTGCCATGCGGGGCGCTTAAGCTGGTACCTTGGGGCCAGCGAGCGAGGCCATTTCACTTACACTATTTGGAACATCGTTCAGCTTGACGCTGCAAAGCGATAGCATCCTGGTTGTTCGAATCGATCTCCATGGCCGATGCGGAGTAGTTCTTTACCTGAAGGCAATCGCCGCGTTCGAGATAGATCTTACCGAGCGAAACGTGGGCGTCGACCTGACGATTGTCCCAGAATATCGCGGTCTTAAATGAGCTGATGGCCTGATCAAGATCGCCGCGGCGAAGATGGATCTTGCCGAGGATCAGATAACTTTCGGCGCTCATCGGCTCGCCCGCTAAGACGCGACGAAGCACACCCATCGCTTCGTCGTCATTTCCGTTCTTATAAAAAGTCCTAGCCTGGACAATCAGGCTTTCGGTCTCGCTGACCGAAGCCTGGACCGGCGTGGTGGCTCGTCGGCTAAGGACGACGCTCACGAAATCTTTTCGCTGCGGCTGTTCGACGCGAAGGGCGACGTCCGTGATCGTCTTCGACTTCAGCCATTCCTTTTCGAGGTTCGCGTAGCGGTTTCCTGATGTCAAAAATGTGCGGGCCTGATTATCTGTCGCCGCGGCCGCCGCCGTGTCATTCTGCTGAACGAGGGCCTTTGACAGAACATAGTAGGCTTCTCCGTCAGCAGGCTTCGCCACAATAATTGGTCGGATTTGCGCCGCCGTCTGTACGAAGTCCTGGTGTAAAAAGAGTGCGAGGCCATAATTGAACCGGACGTTCAGATCTTCCGGCGAAGATTCTGCAGCCTTCTTTAAAAGATCGAGGCCTTCCTTCAACAACGCCGCTGACTTCCCTTCGTTTTTCTTTTCCGCGCGAGCGGCTTGAACCGCGATCGCACCAAGCGTGTTATAGACGCTAGTGAGCTTCAGATCTTCCGCAAGCGGTCGCAGCACGCCAAGTGCCTGCTCATAATTCGATTGCTGCCATTTAATAAGTCCGATGTAAAATGAGGCCTCGGCAAAGCTCTCGTCGTTGCACTGCGAGATCCTGCCGTCATTTTTCGCCTTTTCTTTGCACTGCTGATTTGCGTTGACCACCCTCTCGAACGAGTCCACCGCTTCCGAAAACTTCCGTTGGCCGAGATAAAGATGCCCGAGTTCGAGAGCCGCATCAGCAAATGTACCTTCCGGAGTTACATCCTGGTAAAGCCTTAAGGCGTTTCGAAAATAATTCTCACGAGCTTCGGCAGCCGGGGTGAGCAGGCCCTTGATGTATGCTTCGAACGCCCTCGCGGGGACCTTGTTGGCCGATTCGATCAACTGGTTCTGCGAGAACGGCAAAGCCTTATCGCGCTGGTATAGGATCTGGTATGCGACTTGGCCCTGCATCGTCTGCAAGTTGCCAAGCGCATCGTTTAAAATGATGTCGCGCTGGATCTGGCGGCCGTCGACGACCTCGCTTAAAAAACGTCCCTCGTTCACCCGAACGATCTTTGCCGTCAAATTAAGTGTCGCAGCCGTGTCACCTTGCGCCGGGACGATATTGTATTTGCCCGAAACCAGAAGAGTTGCACCGCTCTCCCTTGCCAATTTGAGCGAAGTCGCAAGACTCGGAAGATTAGTCAGAGGGATTCGCAGACGCTGTTGAATGCCCTTTCGTTCGCCGTTCGAGATGACATTTAGGGCGGGAACTTTTAGCAGCTCAGATAGGGACAGCGCAAAACTCTCGCCGACCCAGTTGAACTCGGGTTTATCCGACGTATTCTCGAAAGGCAGAACCATCACGACATCGGTCGCTCGCTGTGCATAAACCAGGCTCAAACTGCCCGACGCTATCGCGAGTGTCAAAAAATAAATGATCTTCTTCAGCATTAATATCCCGTAAAACAAAAAATTCGCTTGAGCTGCAAGCGAATCGACTTAACTGGTCTGATGCGAAAATCGTTTGAAAAGATGGTAACCGGTACGGGATTTGAACCCGTGTTGCCGCCGTGAAAGGGCGGTGTCCTAACCCCTAGACGAACCGGTCTCGTGTCGAACGCAGGGCGAATTGTAAGGATATAGATTGAAAATTTTGTTGTCAAACTTGAAGTGAAAGGCCGATTTCCATAGATTCAGCTGTATCAAATGTTCCTCCTTACGCACCCGACCGATAACCAGATAGCAGAATTCCTAGCTGGTCTTAATGCCGATCAGTTCTCTTATCCGGAAGTTGGAGCAACCCGCGGATCAGCTCCGGCGGGTTATAATATCGATCACAATCGTGAAATCCTCGGCCGCGGAGCAGACGACTACGAACGCGCGAAGCTGGCGATCCGGCAGTGGAAGATGTTTGAAGTCCCGGGCCTCGAGTTATTCTATTCGGACACTCCGATCGAAACCGGCCGGGATGTGGCGCCTCTTGCTTATCATCTCGGATTCTATTCCCTGAATTCGTGTCGGATCGCGTACGTCATCGACGAGCCGCACCGATTTGGTTTTGCATACGGCACATTGACCGAGCACGCGGAAATCGGCGAGGAGAGATTCACGGTCGAGTTCGATCGCGATTCGGGCGAGGTCTGGTATGACATCTTCGCGTTCTCGCGGCCCGGGAATTTTCTAGTGAAGCTCGGTTATTTGTACAGCCGGTATAAGCAAAGTCAATTTGCCGTGGGATCGAAAGCGGCGATGAAGCGTGCAGTATTAGAGTGATGGGTAAAAACAGAGGTTGCCGAAAAAAGAATCGCTCTTCTCCAGCCCTTCTCTCTCTCTCTCTCTCTCTCTCTTATGAATTGCCTCCGGCTTTAGCCGGAGGTTCGGCAACATAAGATCCGGCTTTAGCCGAAATACCCTGCGGCTAAAAGCCAATGAATTGTCCCATCAGGAGTTCGGCTAAAGCCGGATCAGATTGAGGCTCCAACTCCGGCTGAAGTCGGAGGCAATTCATGAAGAACGTCTTTCGCTCGCTCCATCATCGAATGAAGAGCTTACCGTGTCGCAGCTCTACGGCCTAACTTGTTTCCATTACCGCCTTTCTCTATCATCAAAATCTAACCAATGAAACGCGTATTTCTCATCGACTCGATGTCGCACATCTACCGGGCGTTCTTCGCCCCGATGGGCGCGCGCCAGGATCCTCTTCGCAACAGCAAGGGACAGGTTACGCAGGCAGTTTTCGTCTTTACGAATATGCTGCGCAAGCTGCTGAAGGACGAAAAGCCGGATTACATCGCCGCGATCTTTGAATCCGAAGAATCGACGTTCCGCCACGACTCGTTCGCGGCGTACAAAGCAAATCGCGAGGCGATGCCGAGTGATCTCGCCGATCAGATCCCTTTCATCCTTAGGGTCTGTGAGGCGTTCAATATTCCGATCTTGCAGGCTGACAAGTACGAAGCGGACGATGTCATCGGAACGCTTGCGAAAAAGATCGCGGAGAAGAAGATGCAGGCCGTGATCGTGTCGAATGATAAAGATCTTTGCCAGTTGGTGCAGGACCCGAACATCATCGCGATGCGGCAGAATTCACAAAACTTGAAACGCAAGGTCGCGGTTCCGCCGATCGAATGGTGCGACGAAGCCTGGGTACTAAATAAATTCGGTGTTCCTCCTTCAAAGATTATCGACTTGCTCGGCTTGATGGGCGATTCGATCGATAATATTCCGGGTGCTCCGGGGATCGGCGAAAAAGGCGCTTTAAAGCTCGTACAGGAATTCGGTTCGGCGATCGGCGCGATGGAGAATGCCGACAAGGTCACACACAAGACGTATCGCGAAAGCCTGCAGAACAATCAGGACATAATTCGGCAGTCGCTCGAGCTTGCGACGATCCACTGCGAAGTACCGATCGAGCTTGATCTCGATCAGGTAAAGGCTCGCGAACCAAATCGCGAAGCGGCATACGCTCTGTTTCGTGAGCTCGAGTTCAACTCGCTCATCCGCGAGTTCTCCGATTCGGCGACGCTGTTTGAATCATCGGTCGATGGACACAAACCCGCGGCCGCGGAGCAAAAGTATTCCGTCATCGACAATCGCGAGGACCTCGATAAACTCGTTCGAAAGCTTTGGGAAACCGAGCACTGGAGCTTCGAGGTCGACGATTCCAACGGTGACGAAAGGCTGAGCTGCTTTCACAAAGTCCCGCCGGCGGGAATTGCGATAGCGGTCGCAGCGGGCGTGTCGCATTACATCGACCTCGAGAATTTTAAGGAAGGGCAAGAATCGGCGCTCGCACCGCTACGCGACATTCTGTCGAATGGCTTTCTGGAAAAATCGGCGTACGATCACAAAAGAAACTTCGGCGTATTGGCGACGCTCGGCATCGAGCCGACCGCAGTCAAAGATGATCCGATGATCGCCGCGTACTTGCTTGATTCGACGCGTTCGAATTATTCGATCGACTATCTCGCGCAAGTGCATCTCGAAGCCGAACCTGCGACAGAGATCCCGGAAACTTTCCCGGAAGCCGCGTTTCGCACCGCCGAACGCGCCGATCTGGTTTTGCGGCTGGCACCGCTTCTGCGGTCGAAGATCGCGGATGCCGAGCTTACCCGGGTTTACGAAGAGATCGAGTTGCCTATCGAACCGGTACTCGCGGACATAGAGATGGCCGGGATGAAAGTTGACGGCGAGAATTTGAAGGAGTTCTCCGATTTCATGTCGACGGAGTTGGAGCGGCTCAAGAAACAGATCTATGAACTCGCCGGCCACGAATTCAACATCGGGTCGCCAAAACAAGTGGGCGAAGTTTTCGAAGAGCTCAACATCTCGACCGGCCGCAAGACTGCGACCGGCCAGGTCTCAACAAGCCGCGATGTTCTCGACGAACTCGCCCATACATACGAGATCGCGCAATTTATTATCGAGTATCGGGAGATGGACAAGCTCAAGGCGACCTACGCTGACGCTCTGCCGAAGATGATCTCGCCGGACGGCCGCATACACGGATGTCTCAATCAAACCGTCGCGGCGACGGGCCGTTTGAGCTCGACGGATCCGAACCTGCAGAACATTCCTATTAGAACCGAGCTCGGTCAGCGAATTCGCCAGGCGTTTGTTCCGGAGAAAGGAAACAAGATTCTCTCGGCCGATTATTCTCAGCTCGAACTTCGCATCCTCGCTCACATAACGCGTGATCCGGTGATGCTCGAGGCTTATCAAACAGGTGAAGACATTCATGCGAAAACCGCGCGGCTCGTATTCGGTGCGAAGACTGACAAAGAGCTTAAAGAAAAGCGCCGGGTTGCGAAGATCGTGAATTTCGCGATCGCATACGCGGTCGAGGCCTACGGGCTGAGCACACGTGTCGGGCTCAGCCGTGCCGAAGCGAAACAAGTGATCGCCGATTATTTCGAAACCTACAAAGGTATCCGAACATACATGGACGAGATTCCCGAGACCGCGCGAAAGCAAGGTTACGTCACGTCGATGTTCGGACGTCGCCGTTACTTCCCTTCGATCAACGATCGCAATTACACGGTTCGCTCACGCGCCGAGCGCGAGGCGATCAACATGCCGATCCAGGGAACGGCGAGCGATATCGTGAAGATCGCAATGCTTCGCGTGCACGAAGCGCTGAAGAAGGAAAATCTCAAGACGAAAATGATCATGCAGGTGCATGACGAGCTCTTGTTCGAAGCGCCCGAGAGCGAAGTAAAGCGCGCAAGCGAGATAATCAAACGCGAGATGGAAGCCGCCGCCGAGCTCGACGCACCCTTGGTCGTCGAAGTCGGTGCGGGCGACAACTGGATGGATGCGAAATAAGATTGAACGCTTTTAACAATTGCCCGTGGTTTCAGCCAGGGGTGAGGGTAAAAAAGTCCGGGCGTTAGCCCACTCTTTCGGCTAAAGCCTTTTTGTTTTCCAGATTAACTACGGTCTGAAGACTGCGGCAATTAATAAGAGAAGTTTGCTGAAATGAAACAATACCAATGACCATAGCTTTCGCCACAACCGACAAAGCGATCGAGGAATGCTACGACGTTATGTCAGAGCTGCGCACGCACATTGCGCGGGAAGATTTTCTCCCGCGGGTGCTACGGCAGATGCAGGGTTTCGATTATCG
>JANMUW010000479.1:0-7338 GCA_031392105.1 Acidobacteriota bacterium
CGCTGAGCAACTAATACCCACCGCACCCTTGGAGGATCTATGAACCGCAGTCAGAAAGGATTTTCACTTATTGAACTCTTGATCGTGGTGGTCATTATTGGCATCATCGCCGCGATCGCTATCCCCAACTTGCTGGCGGCACGTCGCTCGGCAAATGAAGGCTCGGCAGCTTCGTCGCTTCGTACGATCCATGGTGCTTCGGCAACGTGGCAGGCGACAGTCGGTAATGGTCAGTTCCCGGGTGCCACTGGTTCGGCTGGCCTTACGGGTCTTCAGGAACTCGGAACGGGTAATCTGATCGACAGCGTCCTTTCGCAGGGCGATAAGAGCGGATTTACTTTCGAGTACGTCAACTATGACTTCGTCCAGGGCACGAACCCCGCTTCGTTTGCTTGTGTCGGACGACCGACAGTTGACTCGGGCATCACTGCTACGGGAACCCGTAACTTCGGTATCGCTACCGACGGTGTTCTTTATGCTGAAGCTCTTGGAACCGCTGGCGGTCCCGGAACGATGGCTCTTAGCGGTAGTGCGACGCTTGGTGCTTCGGTTACCGGCACGGGCTTGACGGTTATGGGTCAGCAGTAATTACCTACTAGCTAGATCAGTTCTTTGGAGGAAACGATTATCTTCGGGTAATCGTTTCCTTTTCCCTTTTCACTCCGTTTTTGCGCTCACCTCAATGCTCGAATCAGAATCCACTCAGACAACATGGACGCCCGGCCGCGTTTTCTACATCGGCCTCGCGATCATATTGCTCGCCAACTGGCTGCCTTTTATTCCCGCCTGGAGCACCTTTGTGCATATGTGGCGGGTTGAGATCGCGGCCTCGATCTTTTTGGTGTGCGTGCTCTCGTACCTTTTGATCAACAGCGCACGGATCTCGTTCCGCTGCTCGATCGGTCCAGTCGAGTGGCGATTCGTCGTACTTCCCATCCTTGCATTCATCCTTTGGAGTTCGCTTTCGACTTTGTGGGCGCCTTCCTGGAAGTCGGCGATCCATCATTCCCTGATCTGGGCAGAGTACCTGATCTTTTATCTGATCTTCCGTGAACTGCTCGAGCGGAAGGAAAATCTTCCCAACCTACTCTTGGTGTTTTTGGTAGCCCTGGCCCTTTACGCGCTTCCCGCGGTCGCGGAGTATTGTGCGTATCTGGCGTTCGGCGGCCAGACGACTCTCGGTATGCGGTACGCCAAATACGGCGAACAAATAGTTACGTTTCTGCCGTTGGTCCTGCTAGCGGTTGTCCGGATGCGCGGCCGACAGTTCGTTATCGGGGCGAGCGTCGTCACTCTGTTGTGGCTTCTAGTCTTCTGCAGCCTTGGACGTATCAACTATTTTCTTTTCGGCGCCCTGATCGTCTGCGTACTGACTGGTCTAATTATTTCCTCCCGACATCGACGCTATGTCCCGCGATATGCACTACTCGTGCTAGTTCTGGCGTTAGCACCGCTGCCGCTCCACCTGTTTTCGCTGTTCTCTAACGAAACGTCAGTCCCTGTGATCGCTCGGTTTTCCAACTCCGAAGGCCTCAACAGCAGCAACAATTTTCGAAAGCTAATGATGTCGGTTTCCGGCGAGATGGTTGGTGCTCATCCATGGACTGGTGTCGGTGCTGATAATTTCGGAATGCAGGTAAATCGTTATCGAGAGATTTACGGATCCTCGCATCCGGACGATGTGAACCTGGCCAGTGCCGAAGACCAGATCCCGGAGCGAGCGCACAACGAATTCCTGCAGATCGTTGCCGAGCTCGGCATCATCGGCGGCGTTATCTTCGCCTGGCTGCTTGCGGGCGTCGCGATAATGGCATTTCGAGCCATCCGCACCGTTAGAGTTGGATCACTCACGGCCGCATCGGCAATGCTCGGAGTCGTAATGTTTCTGGTCAGCTCGATGGTAAGCGCATATTCGTTTCGAGTGATGCAAAACGGGATCGTATTTTTCTTTGTCCTTGCAGTAGCGGCGAAAGAGATCTTCTCGGCATCGCGAAGTGAATCGGAACAACCGGCAAGAATATTTTCTCCGCCTTGGCTAAAGCCCGCGATCGCCGCTGGCATTTTGATCTGTATCGGACTGATCTCATATTCTGCCCTGCGAGTTAGCAGCGTGATCGTCACCGGTCGTGCTATCCAAACTCGGCCGCTGACCACAGCGATGCCGCTCTACGAGCTTGCTATGCGCCTGGACGATGAAAACCCGGACGTGAGGGTAGATCTTGGAATGCGCCTATTCAGAAGCCGCAGGTATCAGGAAGCGATTCCCTACCTCGAGTCGGCCATCTCCATCGGCCGCGCTCCGTCGGCCGAGCTTTCTTATCTCGCTACGACCCGGACCTTCGCCGGTGACTTGGGCGGAGCCGAGCAAACGATGTCGGAAGCCGCTTCGCTATATCCGCGTTCGCCGTTCGTCTTGACACGGTACGCGACGCTGCTCGAACTAAACGGAAAGCACGATGAATCTGCTGAAATGTTCGCGAGAGCGGTGAAGATCGACGAGCGCTCCGCCAGGACATGGCGCGTTCTCATTGATTCGGGGCCGATGGCTCTCACAGATATGGCCGCCCGAGACACCCAGTACGGATTCCCCATGGATCTGTCGCCCAAGAGCTCGATCTACGCGGTCGTCACCGAACGGCTGATAAGACATCCTGAAGAACAACGATTCTCATATGGGAAGTTATCAGAGGAAGAAGAGTAACCCAGCACCCTTTTTACTTCACTGGTATCTGAAAATGCATTAATATATCGATTGCAACGGATTCGCGTTGTTCGCGTTCGCTTCACACATTCAATAATCCTGGTACCAATCTTGAATCGAATTGTTTCTATCGCTAAAAATACGTTCCGCGAAGCTGTGCGCGATCGCGTTCTGTATAACCTGGTGCTCTTCGTCTTGCTGATCGTCGCCTGTGCAATTTTACTTGGCGATCTGACCGACGGGCACGAAGCGAGAACGATCGTCAACATCGGATTGAATGCGATGCTGATGTTCGGCGCGTTTATCGCGATCTTTGTCGGCGTTGGGCTGGTTTCGAAAGAGATCGAGAAGCGGACCGTATTCGCGATTTTTGCGAAGCCCGTTAGCCGAGCCGAATTCATTATTGGTAAATACCTCGGGCTGTGTCTGACGGTGGCGGTGAATGTCGCCGTGATGGGAATCGGAGTTTCACTCGCGCTGGTCTATGTTGGCAGCACAAGCCTCGCCGGATCCATCTGGGCCTCGATCGTCCTTATTTTTTTCGAGCTGACGATTCTGACGGCTGTCTCGACTTTATTCTCATCTTTCTCTTCACCTGCGCTCTCCGCACTCTTGACCTTCTTCATATTCGTGATCGGACATTTTAGCTCGTCGCTTCGCGATCTGGCCCAGGGCCTCAGTTCCAGATCGGCGCAATTTATTTTTGACGCCATTTATTATCTGCTGCCGAACCTTTCTCATTTCACGTTCGTGACCAACGCTGCGCATGGCGAGGTCCCGCCCGCGTCTTTTCTCGGCGGTTCGATACTGTATGCGATCGTTTTCGACACCGTCCTTATTGCCGCGGCGACGCTTATCTTCAGTCGTCGAAACTTCAAATAAAAGATGGTTTCGCAATTTCGAAAAACCATATTGCCGACACTCGTTATCCTGGCGGGGTTGGTATTTGCGTTCTACATAACGGACTTTGTGGAGCGAGAACGCCCGCCGCTTCCGGCTAATTACGAGGACGAGGATATTGCGTTGGAAGGATCGCAGTTCAAGGGATTCGCGTTCGGTGCCGAAGGCTTGTTAGCCGATTGGTACTGGATGAACTCGCTTCAATACATCGGCAAGAAGATCTCGGCGGTCGGGCTCGAGAATCTTAATCTCGAAGATATGCGGAACTTAAATCCGCGACTACTTTACCCCTACTTAAATAACGCTACTGACCTGGACCCGAAGTTCATCGCTCCATACTCGTACGGTGCGACGATCCTGCCGGCGATCGATCCGCAGCAGGCGATCGCGCTGACTGAGAAAGGCATCGCCAACAACCCTGATCAATGGCGGTTGTATCAGTACCTCGGTTACATCTATTGGCGGCTCGGCGATTATGAGAAGGCATCGGAGATCTACGCCCGGGGATCGAAGGTTCCGGGTGCTCAGATCTTTATGGGCATGATGTCGGCGCGGATGAAGACCGAGGGCGGTAGTCGGGATATGGCCCGCGAAATGTACAAACAGATCCTTGCCGAGGCAGACGATGAACGCTCGCGGCAGAACGCTGAACTTCGGTTACTGCAGATCGATTCGCTTGACGAGAAGGATGTCATCGCAGCAGCCCTGGCTGATTTTCGCGACGCTAACAAAAGGTGCCCGACAAGTTGGTCGGAGCTTCTTCCGACATTTCAGAGAAGACCGGACGCTCGGCGTCTTCGTATCGACCGCTCGAATAATATCGTCGACCCGAGTGGGTTTCCTTACGTCCTTAACCGGGATAATTGCTCTGTCGAACTTGATCCGGAAACGAAAATCCCACGCGTCTAAATTACAAAGGATAGATTGACTGACCACAAACAAAATCTATTTGTGACACCGGCCGTTCTGCTGCTCGCGGCGATCGCTCTGACGTTGCCGATTTATTATTTCGGCATGCCGGGGGGAAATGATCTCCCGCAGCACTATCGGTTTGTCCAAACCTTTTATGACGCCGTGCGCGACGGCGACCTATACCCGTCATGGCCCGGCGACACGAATCTCGGCTTCGGGGATTTAGGAATTCGTTTTTATCCCCCGCTCGCATACTACGCCGTTGTGATCTTCCGGTCGGTGACCGAGAGCTGGACGACAGCTCTTGCGGCGACGATATTCTTCTGGTTTTTTGTCGGTGGATTAGGAGTCTTCCTGCTGGCCCGGGAATCATTCTCGGAAAAGGCTTCACTTGTTGCAGCTGTCGTCTTCATGGCGATGCCGTATCACGTGAACCAGATATACAACGCCGGTCTCTTCGCTGAGTTCGCCGGGCTTGCGATCCTGCCGTTCTGCTTTCTTTTTACACGGCGGGTGATCTATTCGGGAAAGTTATTCGATATGGCCGGGTTGGCAATATCATTTGCGCTCCTTATTCTCGCACACCTCCCGTTAGTGGTCATCGGTAGCATCGGTTTAGCAGTTTATGCGATTTTGAACTTCAAGATGCAGACTATCTTGATCACTGTCGCGAAACTCGGATCGGCTGTTCTCGCAGCGCTCGCTGCAAGCTCATTCTATTGGACACGGATGGTAGCCGAGCTGGATATGGTCAGCCACTCGCTGCCGCAATTTGCCGAACGCAAATACGGCTTTGCCAAAAACTTTCTCGCAGCGATCCTTTACATGCCGTCAACCGAGTACGGCGAAACATCAGCATGGTTCACCGATCTGCTGTTCGCCATCACGCTCGCGATGATCATTCCCGGGATCGCGATCCTGCTCCATCCGCGATTTCGAGCCGAGAACCGCAGGATGTTCCCGCTGCTTGGAGTGTTGATCGCAGCCGTTTTTATTTCGACACCCGTAAGCATGCTCCTGTGGGAGAATATCGGCTTCCTTGAAAAGATCCAGTTTCCTTGGCGATTTCTGGGATTGATATCTCTTGTCGGTTCCGTGCTTATCGGCGGGTGCATCGATAACCTTGCCGCGATCTTTAAGACGAGGCTTCGTCCGATGGGCCTCATCGCTGTCGGATTGATTATTGCCGGAATCGTTTTTACTGGTGCACAGGTCATCCGGCCTGCGACATATTCTTCGCGCCTCGAGTTTGATAAACAATTCGATCGATACAAGGGGGACGAAAGCTACGAATGCTGGTGGCCGGTGGGAGCCGACCGCCGTGCACTTCTCAACCCCGAGAGAGTATCGTCCCCGTCGCGTCAGGTTGATATCTCGCACTGGACGTCCACCGACCGTGCGTTCGCGATCAGCGAAGGAGCCGAAGAAGAAGAAGAAGTGCGTATCGCGACTTTTTATTATCCGTTTTGGAAAGCAACGATAAACGGCGAGAACGTTCCGGTTTCGCGAGCAGAGGACGGAACGATGCTAATCGCCATTCCCCCGCAGCGATCCGCCGTACGACTTTTCTTTGCGGAGCCCGTGCATGAGACCGTCGGGAAATATATATCGATCGCGGCCTGGATTCTGATTGCCGCAGGATTGATCATCGTCGCCGTGACAAAGCTCAAGCAGCCCAAGCTGGTTTAGAACCAAACTTTATGAATAGTGTTGTCGAGATCGAAAACCTGACGAAGGATTACGAAGTCGGATTCTGGCGCAAGAAAAAGGTGCGTGCGCTGGAGGACCTTTCACTTAATGTGAAGCCCGGACAGATATTCGGATTCCTCGGCGGAAACGGTGCCGGCAAAACGACGACGATAAAGATCCTCATGGGATTACTGTTTCCCACATCGGGCAGGGCTCGCATTCTCGGCAATGATATTTCCGATGTATCGATGCATAAACGCATAGGCTATTGCCCGGAGAATCCTTACTTTTACGATTACCTCACGGCTTTGGAGTTGATGAAGTATTTTGGCGAGCTGTTCGGTCTCGATAACGCAGAACGGACTCGGCAAGCATCGGACCTGCTTGCGAAGGTCGGCCTCGATGAAAAAGACTGGAACAAGCAGCTTCGAAAGTTCTCGAAAGGAATGCTGCAGCGGGTCGGCCTTGCGCAGGCATTGATAAACGAGCCCGAAATTGTTTTTTTCGATGAGCCGATGAGCGGCCTCGATCCGATCGGCCGCCGCGAGATCCGGGAATTGATAATCGACCTCCGCCGGAAAGGCACGACAGTCTTTATGTCGACCCACATTCTGTCGGATGTAGAAGCTTTATGTGACGAGGTCGCGATCCTTCGCCGAGGTAAACTCGCCGCAACCGGAAATCTCGATGACCTTCTATCGACACAGGGCGAGCAACAGATCTATGAAGTTACATTGAAGAACATCACGCCAAACCAGCTATCATCGGGCTATACAATTTCGCCGAACGCCACCGGCGTAACGGTTCAGGTCGACAACGAAGCTGACATCGAAAAGGTGTTGTCCGAAGCAAGATCTGCAGGCGGAAAGGTGGTCTTAGTTCAAGCAGTAAGGCAATCGTTAGAAGAGTTGTTTGTCGAGCGGACCGAAAGCGAAACAAAACGCTTAAAATAACTTCTAAAGTACCAGAAAGGTGGGAAAGATTTCCGTTTGGTTCTAAAACTCCTGTGTTGAAGCTTTCGCTGCTAATTGGAACTCGTCATCTTGCCACTAACATATTGCAATATTTGCGGAACCAGAAGCCGAACTTTGTCCTTTTGTGATGATTCAAGCTCCGTGTAAATAATCAGCTCGAGT
>JANMUW010000069.1:0-13723 GCA_031392105.1 Acidobacteriota bacterium
CTTGTCGAGGGTCTGCCCGACCCCCTGACACGAGCGAGTGCTCACATACAGATCTTCGACAATTACATTGCCGATACACGCCTTAGGCTGCGTTCGGTGCGCGAGCCCGAAACTGCATCGTGGACGCGGATCCTGCAGCAGCGATTTGCGGCGATCGAAGATGATCTGTCGACTTTGAAGTTCTCGGAGATCTATTTGAATGACGCCGAATACGGTAACTTTCAGATCTTTGAAGGAACGGAGATCAGAAAGAACCGGTATTTTCACGAGTTCGACAGGCGGACGATCGCGTTCGATGTCTTCCTCGGGAAGCTCTGGGGCTTGAACATCGCTCGCGTCCAATTCGAGAACGCGAGGGAACTCGATCAATTTGAGCCGCCGGTTTTTTCGGTGATTGAGATCACTCAGGATCCGTTCTTCTTAGGCGAGGTACTGGTGACGAAGACGTTCGATGAAGTTCGTGCTGAAGTTTCTAAGTTCCACGGCCAGATTGCCGCAAGCCGGGTCCCCGACGAATAAAAAAAGGCGGCCCGCATGGCCGCCCTTTCCCGTGTCTGATTCAAATCAACTACCGCGTCCGAGGTGTCATCGGCACGCTCGACTCCAGTGACTTGTAGATCTGTAAATAGACCTTTGTCTCTCGAGGTATCAACGTCGTCCAATTCTCACCGCCCCGGTTGATGTAGCCCGCAAGCCGAGCCGGATTTGAATTATAGCCGGCAGCCATGAGCTGCTCCTGAGTCGCGAGGCCTGATGAAAATGCGTAAGAGACGGTGGAGTTCGCGGCAAGGTCATTCCATGTCCGCTGCATGTAAAGCAGCATCGCCTGAGACGCGTTGACATGATTGCGCATGCCTTCAACGAAATCGGGGATTAGCGGAATATTCGGATGCCACGAGCGAACCATTCTGTATGTCGACGGGATCATCTGCACCATTCCGCCTGCGCCGGCTGAGCTCACAGAGTATCGATAGGTCTGGCCTTCATTCAAAGCGTAAAGCGTAAAGATGTCATTAAAAATATTCGGATGAAACTCGGTTCGGAAACGCGTGTGATCGACGTGCTCGACCGTTGCCAGTCGCTCGGCGATATCGGCTATCTTCGGCTGAATTACGATACCTTTTTCCTTCAACCGATCGCGAGCGATCTCAATAACGTTGTGCACATAGTAACGACCGGCATTTACAACTTCCTGAGTTCCGAGGCCGGGGTGTGTCGACATGTAATACGCCGTCTCCATGTACTTGCCTTCACGCACAACCGGATACTGAACCATCAAAGGCAGGTGAGGTTCGCCCGAATCGTCGAGGATCACGATCGGCGTGTTCACACCGTTTCCGCGAATCGTTCGAACTCGCAGGCTGCGTCCGTTCTCTGAGGAAACAAGCTTCTCGCTTGCGATCGAAAGAAATGCTTCCTTGTGCAGGACGAAGTAGTCAATACGATTATTTTTCCAATCCTGGAATGCGACGCGGACAAAGTCGGTGGGAACCGTGCCTTCAACCAACGCGGTCGCGATGGGACGTGCCTGCATATATCGCTTGGCTTCGGCGATCTTGCTCTTCATTTGCCCGAAGCTCATTGTGCGAGCGGCAGCAGAAGCTTTTGTGGCGGAGTTCGTCGAGAATGAAGACGGAGCTTCGACTGCGACCGACGGCCCGGAGGTTCTCTCCGACGTTCCGACAATGATCGGGGTCGGCGACAATCGCGGTGCAGGTGCAGGCGTAAGCTTGATCGCCGGCATTGAATCGGTGACCACCACCTTTACAGTCGTTGGCGTTGGATCAACGACCGATTGTGAAATTGCTGGCAGGCTGAAGCAAACGACAAATAGGGCTACGCACAAAAGCTTAGTATTCATAGGGCGGCTGTTCCGGATTTACTACTTAAAAGGGTGTCGTCGTGGTGCGGGCCACGGTGAGCCCGCGTAGATAAAGATTCGCTCATTAATAAAAAGGTTGTCAAATTAAAAACCATCATTTATGAAACGTACAAAGATAAGTTATGTTCGGTTGCGCCTCGACCGGCTTCCGATTACCGTATAGACAGAATCTCGCTATGAAAAAACTGTTCGGAACGGATGGAATCCGCGGACACGCCGGTGAATTTCCCCTTGATCAATCAACCGTCAGGATCATTGGCGGATCCTTGGCGCGCCAATATCATTCACGACTCGGACGGCCTCCCCGTTTTGTCACGGGCCGCGACACTCGCGAATCAGGGGACTCGATCGAGAGTGCTTTTCACGCCGGTGCGACTGAAGAGGGAGCTGAGTGTAGGTCGTCCGGGGTGATCACGACGCCGGGAGTCGCGTTTGTTACCAGGCATTTTGAGTTCGATGCCGGGATCGTCATCAGCGCCTCGCATAACCCTTACCAAGACAACGGGATAAAAATCTTCGCTCCGGAGGGAAAAAAAGTTAGTGAAGACGTTGAGAGCGTCGTCGAGACCGATATTCGGACCATGGTTTCGGCCGCCATCATGCCGGATGAGTCTGCGGTCAACAATTCAAACGCGCCTATGTTTCAGGCTGCGTATGCCGACCATCTTGCGGGCGAATTCGACGGCTCGCCGCTCGATCGCTTTCGAATGGTTGCCGATTGCGCAAATGGAGCCGCATCGAAGCTGGCACCCGAACTGTTTCGCCGATTGGGAGCTGAGGTGATCGCATTCAACGATCGACCCGACGGACGGAACATCAACAAGGATTGCGGGTCCCTGCACCTTGAGCATTTGCAGTCCAGGGTTGTCGCTGAGCGAGCGGATTTTGGCGTAGCGTTCGATGGCGATGCCGACCGGGCATTGTTTGTCGACGAGAAGGGTAGCATCGTCGACGGTGACGCGACGCTTTGGATCATGGCTCAATTCTTACTTGCGAAAGGTGGCCTTGCGAACAAGACGGTCGTCGCCACAGTGATGAGTAACATCGGACTTGAGATCGCTCTGGCATCGCTCGGAGTAAAGCTTGTTCGAGCTCAAGTCGGTGATAAATACGTGCTCGACGAACTGATCCGGACAGGTTCCGAGTTAGGAGGCGAGCAATCCGGCCACGTCATTTTTCCAAGAGAAAGTCTTGTAGGCGATGGCATGATGACGGCGCTTTTTATGCTCGAGGCGATTCAGGAAAACGCAAAGTCGCTTTCACAACTGGTCAACGGCTTTACTCGTTATCCGCAAGTTCTTGTGAATGTAAAAGTCCGCGAAAAGCAGCCGTTCGAAAACGTCTCACCGATTGCGGAGGCAGCTCGCGAGCTTGAAGGTCAATTGGATGGACACGGGCGACTTCTCCTCCGATATTCCGGAACAGAGAATCTGGCGCGAGTGATGATCGAGGGCAAAGATCAGGCGGAGATCGAAAGACAGGCCAACAGCCTCGCGGACGTGATAAGAACGACCTTGGGTTAGTCGAGATAAGTCTTGCATATTTGCGGCGGGTGCCTGTATATTAAGTCCATCGAAACGGTAGGTGGAACCTCCGTTTCCAGTGACAGCCGGGGTGAGGACGGTTGCCACGAATTGGCAGGTGCGGTGCACTTCCACGTTGCTTCACCTGCACAAATCATTATCAATCCTGCCGCGAGCTCCGCATTAGCCTCGCGGCTTTTTTTCTTTTGTAATGGATAGCAAAATCGTTTCAATCAAGATCCCGCGCGTCGCGTCGTCCTATGCGATCACGATCGGCGGAGGCGTGCTGGGCGATGTCGGCTCCTGGTCAATACGCGCCCTCGGGCGGCGGGCGGGCCGAATCTTGATCATTTCAAACCGGAAAGTATTCGATTTGTTCGGGGCTGTGGTCGATGCGAGTCTCAAGAAAAGCGGTTTCGAAACACACATTCACCTGATCGGCGACGGTGAAAGATTCAAAAATCTTCGGACGCTCGAGACCACCTTGCGAACACTGAGTGAGAAGGGATTCACCCGGACCGACGCAATTCTTGCGCTGGGCGGTGGCGTTGTCGGCGATCTGGCTGGATTCGCCGCATCGACCCACCTTAGGGGCATCGGACTTTTGCAGATCCCGACTACGCTTTTGTCCATGATCGACTCCTCGGTCGGCGGCAAGACGGGTGTGAACACGCCGTTTGGAAAGAATCTGGTGGGCTCATTTTATCAACCAAACGGCGTCTTGATCGACGTAGACACTTTGAAGAGCCTTCCTAAACGTGAGCTCACAGCCGGATTCTGTGAAGCGATAAAGCAGGGCGCAATTTCGGGACGCCCCCTTTTTCGAAAGACGGCAAGATTTCTCGAAGCCTTCAAAGCTGGAGATCTCCGCAATGCCGAAAAATACGACCTTCTAGCGGACGAGCTTACGTCCTTGATCCGCGATCAAATCAGTTTCAAAGCTAAAATCGTTCAAAATGACGAATCTGAGTCGATAGCCAACGTCTCTGCCCGATCCCGAAAAATACTAAATTTCGGACACACCTTTGCTCATGCCTTAGAAAAAGCAACTAAATACAGGTATTTGAAGCATGGCGAGGCCGTTGGATACGGGATAATGTTTGCGACCGCGCTATCGAAAAAGCTTGAACTAATCGTTCAGAATGAAGTAGACTTGTTGAACGATGTTGTGCGTTGTGCCGGAATTCTTCCGGCGATCGACAACGTTGACCAGTCAGAGATCCTGGATTCTTTCAAGCACGACAAAAAGCGGGTAGGTAATTCACTTCATTGGGTCCTCCTTCGAGGCATCGGCAAACCAATCATTGTGCCGGACACGGAAATACCACAATCCGCAGTCTCATCAACACTCAAAACGATCTTCCAAAAGTGAACCCCCTTCATTTGAGGAGTTTTACAAGATGAAAAAGTTAAATCGCGACCGTAGCTCTGAACAGGGAAGTGCGGCGATCAAGTTTGTTTTGGTTTTCCTGGTTCTCGCTCTTCTGGCGAATGCGGGCTTGAACTATGTGCCCGTCGCTTATCAGGGCGCGAGTTTCAAACAAGAAATGGATACGGCCGTCGTAAGAGGCTTGGGCGCTTCTGGCCGGATCAAGCCGATGGAGGCGGTTACGGCTTCCATCAAGAAAGCTTCATTCGACTACGCAATTCCAACTGACGCCTTTGTTGAGATCAAGCCAGTGAATGGAGTGATTGAAGCACGCGTAGCATACTCGCGAGAGGTGAATATTCTGCCGTTTGGTTTGTACAAATATAACTACGATTTTGACTACTTAGCGAAGCCGACAGGTTACCTTTTGAAGCAGTAGTTCCGTACTAAACGGCAGCGAGTGCCGCGCGGATCTTGGCAGGCTGGATCTGGATCAGCGACTCCGGAGCGTCAGCCAGCCAGGTAGTTGGGCAAACTCCACAGGTAGTACATTTTTCGACAGCAGGGCACGGAAGGCTCGAGAGAGCTTCCCGTGCTTTTTCATGTTCGGTTTTTAGAAACTCGAACGAGAGTCCCGAATCGACGATCGACCACGGCAAGAACTCTCCATACTCACGATCGCGCGAGGTATGGAACGAGGCATCCATTCCGGTCTCGCGTAGTGCCTGGTCGATGTTCCCGCCGAGCGTCGCCGCTCGGTCTATGATCTTTGCGACGGTGCGGTCGCCTGATGAGAACAGGGCTTGTTCATGCGCTATGCGGGCAGACATGAATCGAACATCGACGTTCGGGATCCGCGACAGACCTTTGCAAACGTACTTTATCCGCTTCTTCAATTCCTTCTCGTCGCAGATCGCGTCCCACTGAAGCGGTGTATTGGGTTTTGGCACAAAGCCATTAAGCGACGGAATGATCTTTCCGGCTCGGCCGATCTTCTTTCCGGCTTCGAGCATGCGGTCCTTGATTCGCTCGACGAGAACGAACATCTCGTCCAGGTCCTCCTGAGTTTCGGTCGGAAGGCCGACCATCATATAAAGTTTGACCGTCAGCATGCCGCGATCGAAGACCGCGCCGCAGATATCGACGATCTCGTCATTAGTCAGATTCTTGTTGATCACGCGACGGAGTCGATCCGAGCCCGTTTCGGGAGCGACGGCGATCTGCTGGTCGCGAGATTCCACGAGTGCGTCGAGAAGCTCGTCCGAGATCTGGTCGAGTCTGAGAGACGAAACCGTGATCCGGTAGTCCATCGCCCGCAACTCGCGAAGGATCGTCGAGATCTCAGGATGATCGCATACCGCGGTCGAGACCAGCCCGATCTTATCTGTCTTTGAACGCCACTCAGCCGCCTTGGCAAGAATGTCTTTTGCCGGAACGACGCGCGGCGGATAGTAGTTATAGCCGGCCCAGCAGAAACGGCAGCCTTGCGAACATCCGCGCGAGATCTCCACCAAAAGGCGGTCACCCATCTCGGCTCCCGGCGACCAGATCGAGGTCGACGGACAGAATATTTCCTGGTTTACCAAAAAATCTGCGAGCTCTTTTTCACCACGCTTCATCGCGCGCCGGAGCGTACCTTCCTTTGGGTTTACACTCGCGAGTGCTCTGCCGACTCGACGCGGAACGCCTTCCATTTTGGGAATGTAATCGAAAACCGTCCCGTCGTCGTTGTAAAGCACATCGTAAAACGACGGGATGTAGAAGCCTCGGCCGATCTTGGCGAGCGCCAGCAGGATCTCGTCCTTCGTTTCGTTTTCGAGTATCGCGTCGGTCAGTTGATAAGCGAGGATCTCACCCTCACCAACCGCGATGATGTCTGTGAAGTCGGCGATGGGCTCGGGATTCAGAAACGACGCGGCACCACCCATGACGATAAGCGGGTGAAAATGATTTCGGTCCGACGACCACACCGGGATTCCCGACAGCTGAAGCATTCGGGCCATGTTCAAATAGTCGGTCTCAAACGAGATCGAAAATGCGACCACGTCGAAATCACGCACTGGAGTCTGCGTCTCGAGCGAGAGCAGCGGAGTCCGTGATTTTTCGTATTCCTTTAACTCATCGACATCCGGCAGGAAGACTCGTTCGCATGAAACGTCCGGAATTTGATTGAACAGCTCATACATCGTGTGGAGCCCGAGATTAGCCATGCCGATCGCGTGAGTGTTCGGATAGCAGAGAGCTATCCGCAGAGAAGCACCACGCGTGATGGTATAGCCTTCTTCGCCGGCGAGCTTCTTTTTGTAACTGTCTACGATGCGTCTATTCATGAAAATCGCAATCTAAGAGAATATCAGACGAACTTGCGGGCGTCCAAAAATAAAAGATGGGCGAACTCTCTATTCGCCCATCATGATGAGATCGCTAAGTAATACCGGTCAATTCTTTGGCTTCGGCTGGACCGTCTTCGCAACGGTCACAAACGGCCGGTGCTGCACGACATACACCTTGTCGTCATACGCGCCGTCTCCGTCAACATCGACTTTTACCTCGAGCTTGTACTTCTTACCCGCTTCATGCGGGACGTCGATGTCATAAGCAAGGCTATACTGGCTGCGAAGGAACGCGTTGATATTATTCAAATATCCTGGGATTTCACCCGGGAAAGTCATCTCGTAGTGGGCTCCGCCCGACTCCTTGGCAAATGTGTTTAATTGGTTTTTTGCCGTCAGAAAGCTCATTCTGTCCGGCGTCCCCGGCATCACCCGAGAAGGGTCCAGATAATCGCAGTACTTCTTGCAGAATAAATTCCCGGTGCTGATTATGTAGATCGGTACGCCTGCTTCCTGGATTATCTTCCGAACGTCGCCGAAATTGATCTTGCTAAAAGTGTCTATTCCGGACGCCACCAGGATGATGGCTTTCCGCTTCGATTTGACGTCGATCATGCCGCCGTAGTTGATCGACCTTTCTTTCGCGCCGTCGACAAAGTCCGATTCGCTCTTACCCCCAAGCATCGTAAACTTGAGCGCGTCGTAAAGATTATTCTCGCGAAATGCCGGGCTGTTTCGAAGGAGTAGTTCGATGGTCTTTCCGATGCGAGCCGGGTCATTCGTGAAATCGGTGATCACCGCCGGTCTCATGTCAAAGGCGACCACCGATGCAAAATCCCCAGGCGGCTTGATGAACTTCGACAAGAACTGGGCGACGGGCCTGACCGACTCGTAAACACCCGGCTCAAAATATCCGCCGTTTGCCGAACCGTAATACTCGGTCCACTTGCTGTACTCCAAAACCAATGAAACGGTGATCGGCGATTCGGGTGTGGTAAAGCTCGAAATATTCTGTTTGACGCCGTTCTCGAATATCGCGAAGTTTTCTTTCTTGAGACCGGTAATTATCTGGCCGGTCTTCTTGTTGAAGACGACCGCATCTACATTGACGAGGTCGGTCTTTACCTCTTCAATGCCGGGCTCTTCGACAGCCGCTTTTTCTTCTTCGAGCCGCTTTCTCTCTTCCTCTTCTTTCTTTAGCTCCTCTTCGGTCTTAGGTTCCGGGCGCTGATTTCGCTTGCCCTCGCCCTTTGACGGATCGGGCCGCTGGGGTCGTGACTGCGCCGGCACCGTCGCATTCAATACGAAAGTGAAGATCAATAGAAACGCAGCCGGAAAAGCGGATCGCGAAAAGAGGGCTTGCATAGTTGTATCCTTTAAGACGAGGCAGTCCTATGTCGGTTTAGATACCGATTTTCCGCTTTTGGTTGGTCGAAGGCAAGATGATCGATCATTCACCGCCGTCGGGTGAGATCTCGATCTTGACGTCGAACGAGCCGGTGTTGTCGTTGAGGTTTCCTTCGTTTAGACCGAGAAAGAGAGCTCCGTCGCGGGACGCTGTGAACTCGCGCTCGGAGCCGATGTAAATGAATTCGTTGTTGTCGTCGCCGATTACTGCGATCAGGGCGCCAGTCGGCACACTCTTCAGAAGCTTTTCGTTGTCATCGACGTCATAAAGCCCGGACGGTCCCGTTTTCTTTCCGCGTCCGATCGAAACTTCACCACTGCCGCTGATGCGAATTCGCTGTCCCTTCTTTACTACCCAGCCCGAATTGGTCCACCCATTCGCTGTGTTGTCGGCAAGAACTCTAACAGCCAGTTCGACCGGTTTTGCGTACGAAACCTTCCTGGTTGTGCTGGGCGGCGTCGAGACGGGAGATGACGGCACGCTAACGACCTCTTCCTCCTCCTCAACCGGCTGAGGGATGGGCTTCGAATCAGCAACCGGCTTCTTTTCTACCGGCCGAGCGATCGGTTTCGAATCAGCAACCTGTCTGTCGTCTACCGGCGGCACCGAGGTGTTCCGGTTTGACGCGAGAACGTTCGCGCCCGGAGATCTTGGCGTGTCGAAATCGATCGAATCGATGTCGGCCGCCAGAAGTGTCATTTCGCGTCTCTTCGAGCCTTCACCGACCGCAACGATAAACTTGCCGCCGGAAAAGCCGACGATCTTTCCTTTTACCTTGCTGCCGTCTTTTAGCCGGATCGTGTCCGCCAAAGCTCCTATCCCGAAACAGACCACTAAAAGAAATGCAGTTGTTGCACGAAAAACATTCGACCTAAACGACATAATTTCCTCCAAGAGCTTTGCCGGATTCGGGAAGAGGTGAACGACGACCTGATGGTGTGTATCTGCCGGTCTTTGCCGGAAGACAGATGCGCAACGGGTCCCATTAGTTGGACTCGAAAACCACTGCGGAATTATACATCTATTGCACGGGTGAGGCCGAAATTATTTTAATCTGCAAGCCGAGCTGCATTGTTCGTTCAAAACACTCGGTAGCGCACGCGTCTTGCGTGAAATAATCAGGGAACGAGAAAAGGGGAATAGTAATGAAAAGATCATTTGTATTGGTGGCAATCATATTGGCGTTCGCGATTTCGGCTTTCGCACAAGCCGGTCAGATCGGTGTCCGTCAATGGAAGTTAGTACAGCTCAACGGGGAAAACATCGCGAATACGGCCGCTTACCTGGAGCTAAATGCCGAGAACACACGTTTCAGTGGCAATGCGGGCTGCAATCGCATGTTTGGAGCCGTCGATGTCCAACGAGACCGCGTGGATTTTTTGAATATCGGAACGACAAAGATGGCTTGCGCGGACCGGCGTGCCCAACGCGTGGAAACCGATTTCGTCCGCACGCTCGAGAACGTAAACAGATTCGAGCGACGAGGTAATTCGCTACAGCTTTACGTTCGACGCCGTATGGTGATGAAGTTCACGGCCCTTACGAAACAAGCTCCCGAAGATCCGGCGGACCGCATTCGTTTGGAAGACAAGAAATGGACACTGGAAGCGATTAACGGCGTTTCAGTCTCCAAGCTTGGGCGGGGTGCGTTCGTCGCATTCGATAAAGGCAAGGGAAGTGCAGGCGGTAATTCGAGCTGCAATGTTTTCGGCGGCAGTTACACGGCGGCGGGCGATTCGCTGAAAATAACGGAAGTCATTGCAACAATGCGAGCGTGCATAGAGGACGAGCGAATGACGATCGAGCGCCAGTTCCTTGATGGTCTGGAAACAACAAATCGTTATGAGATCCGTGACGGCAAACTGCACCTCTATCAGAACAAGCGATTGCTGCTTACTCTGAACGGCGAAGCAAAATAGTGGCGCAAAGCTTAGTGTGTTTCGTGTATTTTGTATGTTTGAAATGTCGGGCGTGTTCGTGTGTGGTTAGTGCATTTGTACGTTGATTAACGGCCGAACCACCTCCGGATTCCGAACCTTCTTCTCCGTGTTTTCGGTGTGTTCCGTGGTCAAATGGTTCGCGACCTTTTCTAACCACAGAACACACGGAACGCACGGAAAAGAAAAGAACACGGAAGCCTCCCGTTATGACTGCGTGCGCTTCGTGATTTTAATTTCTTACCGCGAACACACGGACACACGAAAGACTGCGCAAAAGTACTTCTAAATCACCTATCCAACCTGTAAACTTGGACAATGAAACGGGGCGGGTTGATCACTCTCACATCCAGCGGTTTGTACTGCAAGCAAGGTGATTTTCATATCGATCCGTGGCGGCCGGTCAAGAAAGCCGTCGTCACTCACGCACACGCCGACCACGCATACCGCGGCAATACAAGATACCTCGTAGCAAAACCCGGTGAGCGACTCGCGAGGATCCGCCTCGACGAGGGAGCTAAGATCGCAACTCAGGAATACGGGAAAACGACGACCGTCAACGGAGTGAAGATCTCGTTTCACCCGGCCGGCCACATTCTCGGCTCGTCCCAGGTGCGGGTGGAATACAAGGGCGAAGTTTGGGTCGCGTCGGGCGATTACAAATTGACGCCTGATGCCACTTGCGCTCCGTTCGAATCGATAAAATGTCATCACTTCATAACCGAAGCGACATTCGGGTTACCGATATATCGCTGGCCGCCGACGGCGCAAATCTTCGAAGAGATTAACGCGTGGTGGCGCCGAAATGCGGAGAAAGGTAAGTCGTCGGTTCTGTTTGCTTACGCACTCGGGAAAGCTCAGCGAGCGATGAGCGGTATCGATCGGGATATCGGTCCGATATTCACCCACGGCTCGGTCGAGCGCCTGACCCAGGCGTATCGGGAGGAAGGTGTCGATCTTCCAGAAACTACTTACGCCGGCAGTGTCACGAACAAAAAAGAATTTGCAGGGTCGCTGATCGTTGCACCGCCGTCGGCACAGACATCGACCTGGCTTCGCAGATTCGGAACGCAGTCGACCGCTTTCGCTTCCGGTTGGATGATGGTCCGCGGAGCGCGACGTCAGCGTGCGGTCGATCGCGGATTCGTACTCTCGGACCATGCTGATTGGCCTGAGCTTTTGACAGTGATCAGAGCAACTGAAGCTGAGACCGTTTACGTCACTCACGGTTTTGCGACCGAAGTCGTTCGTTATCTCAACGAAACGGGAATGAACGCGGTGCCTTTGAAGACCCAGTTCGTCGGCGACGATGCCGCGGGCGACATGATCGATGAGGAGTCAGAACCTGATGCGGCCGTAACTGCTTCCGAAGAAACTAAATAGTGAAAACGTAAAGCTGAAAACGAAGGTTTGTATTTTCAGTTTTCAGTTTTTACTTTTCAGTTTGTCCGGAATAGAAAAAAGGGAGATGAAACTTTTCACCCAGCTTTACGTCGAACTTGACCAGACCAATAAGACCAACGAAAAGGTCGAGGCGATGCGGTTCTATTTCGAGCGGGCCGAAAAGGCGGACGCGGCGTGGGCTTTCTATTTTTTGTCCGGGCGAAAGCCGCGCCAGATCGTGCCGTCGAAATTTCTTCGTGAATGGGCGATCGAGATGTCGCGAATTCCGGAGTGGCTCTATCTCGAATCGCGTGACACCGTCGGCGACAGTTCGGAGACTACGGCGCTGCTACTTCCGAATAACTCCGGGATGGATGAGACGCCGCTGCATGTTTTGGTCGAGCAAGAACTCCTGCCATTGCGCGGAAGCGACGAGGCGACACAGAAAGCGGCGGTCACAAAAGCGTGGTCGGACATGAATTATTCGCAGCGGCTCGTTTACAACAAACTTATTTCCGGAGCGTTCCGTGTTGGCGTGTCGCAGCAATTGGTCGTCCGTGCGTTGTCTCAACTGTCTGAGCTGCCGGTCGACATCATCACACATCGTGCGATGGGCGATTGGGAACCGACGCCGGATTTTTTTGAATCCCTTCTGAAACCCGATCTCGGCGACGATGAAACTCCGATCGCTCGTCCGTTTCCTTTTCACCTGGCGCATCAGATCGACGTGCCGCCCGGTGAGCTAGGCGATATCTCCGATTGGCAGGCCGAATGGAAGTGGGATGGAATTCGCGCTCAAGTTATAAAGCGGAAAGGCGAAGTTTTCATGTGGTCGCGAGGCGAGGACCTGATCACCGAACGCTTCCCCGAGATCGCAGATGCTGCGATGGAGCTTCCGAACGGAACCGTCCTCGACGGCGAGGTGTTGCCATGGATCGACGGACGCGTACTGCCATTCACCGAATTGCAGCGGCGGATCGGCCGTAAAAATCTCTCGACGAAAATCTTGTCTGAGGTTCCCGTGATCCTGCAGATTTACGATCTGCTCGAAATCGATGGAAACGATATCCGCCAACTCGATTTTCGAACGCGTCGCGAGATGCTTGAAGGTTTGATCGATTCTCTTGAGCCGAACTTGCGGAAGATCTTACAAATTACCGAACAGGTCGAAGCTGCTGATTGGAATGATCTCGCGTCGCGTCGCGAGGAAAGCCGCAACCTTGGCGTCGAAGGCTTCATGCTCAAGCGGCGCGAGTCGCCATACCGGACCGGCCGGCATCGAGGTGATTGGTGGAAGTGGAAGATCGATCCGCTAACTGTCGACGCGGTTCTGATCTACGCGCAAAAGGGAAGCGGAAAGCGGTCGAATCTTTTCACGGATTACACGTTCGCAGTTTGGCGCGACGGCGAGCTCGTGCCTTTTGCGAAAGCCTATTCGGGTTTGACCGATGCCGAGATCCGCGTCGTCGACCGGTTCGTTCGAGCCAACACTATCGAAACCTTCGGCCCGGTCCGTAGCGTGAAACCGGAACTGGTGTTCGAGATCGCATTCGAAGCGATACAGAAATCTTCGCGGCATAAGTCAGGCGTTGCTGTTCGGTTTCCAAGGATCCTTCGCTTCCGCGAAGATAAGACGATCGAGCAGGCGGATTCGATCGAGGCAATTCATGAGATGCTGGAGAGCTTTCGGGTCTGAAGAAGAGCGGGGGCGAGCCCGCCTTCCGGACTTGCGAATGTATCGACAGCTCGATAAACAAAAGTCGGCGGGCGTTGGCTGCATTCGCAAGTCCGGAAGGCGGGCTCGCCCCCGCTCTCCAATCAGACCCGAAAGCTCTCCAGCATCTCATGAATTGCCTCGATCGAATACGCCTGCTCGATCGTCTTATCT
>JANMUW010000070.1:0-9041 GCA_031392105.1 Acidobacteriota bacterium
GAGATTGACTGCGAGGCGATACGAGGTACTCGTGACGAAATAAAGCCAATACGAAGAGAGTTTCGGCGTCATCACCGGAACGGTAAATATATAGCGTTTCAGCCCGCGCACCTCCGCAAACTGCCGCAGCATTTCCTTGTAGGTCATCACGTCCGGACCGCCAATATCGTACAAACCACCGTACGTATCATCGCGAAGGAGAACGCCCGTAAGATACTCAAGGACGTTCCGTATCGCGATCGGCTGCGTCCGCGTATCCAGCCACCTGGGCGTGATCATGATGGGTAATTTTTCAACGAGATCACGAATGATCTCGAACGAAGAGCTCCCCGAACCGACGATGATCGCGGCCTTCAACGATGTGACCGGCACCTTGCCGGTGCGGAGGACCTCGTCGACCATTTTTCGCGACGCAAGGTGTTTTGAAAGTTTGTTCTCGTTCGTGATCCCGCCGAGATAGATGATCTGTTTCGCCGATGTACGGTCCAGCAGCCCGACAAAATTCAAAGCGGCAGTCTTCTCAAGAGTTTCGAAACTTGAGGAATCGTCATCGCTCATCGAATGGATCAGGTAGTAGGCAACATCGATGTCCTCCAGCTCTTTGCCTACAGAGACATCATTCAAAAAGTCTATCTCGATTACGGAGACTGTCGAATGTTTATACAATCCCTCGATCGGAAATCGATTCTTGTCCCGGACAGCACAAACTACTTCGCAACCCCGGTCGATGAGAAGCGGCAGAAGCCGTTTTCCAATGTAGCCAGTGGCGCCGGTGAGGAGGACTTTCATTGTCCTTAGTCTACTCTTTCCGACGGAGCATCGCTGCGAGGATCTTCTCGCCGCGCGGCGATAACTTATATCCGGGATGCAAACTTTCAGTCAAACCCAATGCTTTCAACTTTCGCACCCATGGTTTGAATTCCGGAATCGAGAGACCGAGGTAATCGGCGAGCATACTCGAGTGGGTGTTCGGCATGTCCTGGATCACCTGTAGATATTCTTGCGTCCAGGCTCCACGCTTGCTGCCCTTGTCCATCTTCGCAAGCTTCGCGATGATCTCGCTTAACTCATCATCGTCCAGCTCTGCCTTTGCGCGAAGTGCGATCCGCGGATCCTCGCCTTTGAAATAGACGCGGATCTTGTAGATCGGATCATCGCGGTAGTTGAGATGTTCGAGAAGATCTTCGACCGAAGCGTAACCCGCGTCGCGCGCATCGAGATCGACGATGTCGTTCTCCGCGACGACTTCGACCGTGTCGATCCCGATCACTCCACCCTGCGTCATCTGCGATCCGCCTGCTTTTGCACCGGGTCGCGACCAACGGCGAAACAGCGTCGTTATCTCACCGGATTTTATCTTCTCGATCACTTGGTCTTTGATGAGCATTAGTTCTAGTTTCGGTTTCGGACGTTTCGAGTCTTATGTTTCTGTTTCGTGTTCCTATTTCATGTGATTCGTGTGTTTCGTGGTTTGGCTTTCTCCGGTTGCTCTTAACGCCATGTCATTGACGCACAAAACCGAACCACGAAACACACGAATCACACGAACACGAACAAGTAGCTCGGATTACCCGCCACTGACGGCGTTGAAAATGTGGATCTCGTTTGCGTTGATCGCGGTCTTCAGTCCATCGAGGCGCTTCACATCTTCGCTGTCGAGAAAAATGTTCACGTGTTGCCGGATCTCGCCCTGATCATTCAGAATTCGATCGCGGAGCGCGGGATGACGTTTCCAGAGTGCTTCGAGAACCTCGGCGAGGGAATCGAAGTCGGACTCAAGACCAACCTCGGTTTCGCCGCCGGTGAAGTTCTTGAGGTGTCCGCTGAGATAGACGGTTACAGACATTCTTATGAATTGCCTCTGCGTTTACGTAGAGATGCTCAGTGGAGAACCAGTTCGGCCTTAGCCAAAATGCTTCACATCTTTCGCGAGGCCACCTTCGCGGAAAATCTGCCTCCCGCAAAGTCGCAAGGCCGCAAAGTTAGGGCAAAGAATAGGTCTTCACACAGCAGATCTCGGGCAGCGAGCTTTCGATCAGCTTCCACGAATCACCGTCATCACCGGATCCGAAAAGCTTGCCGTTCTTCGTTCCGAAGAAAATATTGTCACCGGTCGAATCAACTGCGTCTCGAAGAATAACTTCGTAGGCATTTTTCTGCGGCAATCCTTTTGTCAGCGGCTGCCACGATTTTCCATCGTCTCGACTGCGATAAACCCGGAGCTTTCCGTCGACCGTGTAACGCTTACCGTCCGAATCAAGCGGAACGATAAACACCGATCCGGAATCGCTGACCGTTAATCCAAATCCGAAGTTTGATGGCAGTCCATCCTCGATCTCCTGCCATGTGACCGCGCCGTCGCGGCTGCGATAGACGCCGTGATGGTTCTGGAGAAAGTATGTGTTCTTCTTCCGCGGATGTCGCGCGATCTTGTGGACGCACTGGCCGAACTCAGGAAATTGGTCCGGCAGAAAATATGCCTTCACGCCTGTGTTGGTTACCTGCCAGTTTGCTCCGCCGTCGGCGGATTGGTATACGCCGCCGGTCGAGATCGCGATCTTGATGTCTTTCGGATTTTTCTTGTCGGTGATGATGGTATGAGCTGCGAGTCCACCGAAACCGGGCGTCCATTTCTTCCGATGCGGATGATTCCAGAGGCCCTTATTTAACTTCCATGTTTCACCGCGGTCGTGCGATTCGAATATCGCGGCCGGAGCGACACCGACATAAAGATAATCGTTATCGCCGCCCGCCGTGATCTGCCAAATATTTTCGAGCGACTGCTTTGTCGTTTTCGGCATCTTGATGCGCCGCTCTTCAGGCTCGTCCCAGGTCTTGCCCATGTCGGTACTCTTCGACAATTCGGCGCCGAAATGCCAGCTCACCGGCCCGGCCCACATCTCGTTGCGGCCCTTTCGCTGATCGAAGTACGCCGAGTAAACAGCGCGTCCCGCAAAGTGCGGTCCATCGATCGACCATTTGCCATCGTTACCGCGAAGGATAAAGAGTCCTTTCGCGGTGCCCACCATGAGGAGTAGATTTTTTGTAGTCATGTCACGTAAATATTGCGGAATGCGGAACGCGGAATTTGTTTAGGCCGCGATTCGATGTCGGAACTAACCTGAGATTTGGCCAACTGTATTCCGCATTCCGCATTTAAATCAGAACCAACTACTTTTAGATTTCGATCCGCCGCCGAATATGCTGCCGAGAACTCCGCGGACGATCTGGGTTCCGATCGAGCGTCCGATGCTGCTGCTCGCAGATCGGACGACGCTTTTCGTGATCGACTCCGTCAACGTGTCCGGTGCTCGGGCTGCAGCGCGTTCAGCTTTAACAGCTTTCTCAGCTTCTTTTTGTGCGTCAACTTCGGCTTTCGCTTCGGCCGCGGCGGATGCTCGTTCCTGGGCTTTTTTAGACAAGATCTCAAACGCTGATTCGCGATCGAGCACGTGCTCATACTGACCGGCGACGAGCGACGTACTTATGAGCTGAGCCCGAATGTCGGGAGTGACCGGCCCGATCTGGCTGACCGGCGGAACTACAAACGCGCGATCGACTACAGTCGGGACGCCTTTCGCGTCGAGTGTCGAAATGAGCACTTCGCCGACACCGAGCTCGGTGATCGTCTTTACCGTATCGAGATTTGGATTCTCTCTAAAACTCTTCGCCGCGACGCTGACCGCTTCCTGCTCCTTCGGCGTGTACGCTCGAAGTGCGTGCTGAACTCGATTGCCGAGCTGTGCGAGTACCTTGTCGGGAATGTCGGCCGGGCTCTGCGTGACGAAATAGACGCCGACACCTTTCGAGCGGATGAGGCGCACGACCTGTTCGATCTTTTCTACGAGCGATGTCGGAGCGTCGTTGAAAAGTAGATGCGCTTCGTCGAAGAAGAAGACGAGCTTCGGTTTGTCGAGATCACCCGCTTCTGGAAGCATTTCGAAAAGCTCCGACAGCAGCCACAGCAAGAAGGTGGAATACAGTTTTGGCGAATTGATGAGATCGTCTGCCGCGAGAAGATTGAGAACTCCTTTCCCGCTGAGCGTCTGAATAAAATCATCAAGCTTGACAGCGGGCTCGCCGAAAAATTGAGCGGCTCCTTGCTGCTCCAATTGCAAAAGCCCACGCTGGATCGCACCGATCGTCGCCTTCGACACGTTGCCGTACTTCATCGTGAACTCGTCGGCATGCTCGCCGACGAACAGGAGCAACGACTGGAGATCTTTGAGATCGATCAGCAGCCAGCCGTTCTCATCGGCGACTTTGAACGCGAGCGACAGCACGCCTTCCTGGGTGTCATTCAATTGCAGGATTCTCGAGATAAGGAGAGGCCCCATCTCGGAGACGGTCGCGCGTAGTGGATGGCCCTGCTTGCCAAAAACGTCCCACAGCGTGACCGGTGACCCTTCGAATTTCACGTCGGTCATGCCGAGCAGCGTCATCCGTTCGCCGATCTTTCCGCTCATCGAGCCAGGTTGGCTTATGCCGGTCAGGTCGCCCTTTATATCGGCCATGAATACCGGTACGCCGCGCGAGCTAAAGTTTTCGGCAAGACGCTGAAGCGTTACCGTTTTACCCGTGCCGGTCGCTCCGGTTATAACGCCATGTCGGTTGGCCATCTGAGTCAGCAGAAAAAATTCTGCGGCATCTTTTTTTGCTACGAGGATTGGTTCAGTCATATTTGAGTGGTAAACGGTAAGTGGTCAGTGGTTAGTACCAGTCGCCAGGAGAGCATTCGCCAAGGACTAAGCACTTACCACCCACCACTAAGCACTGCTCAGGCCGTCGCCTGCGCTTGCTCGTCATGCGGTTTATCGCAATTGAACATCCAGTTAATACCGAACTTGTCGGTCAACATTCCAAACCGCTCAGCCCAGAAAGTCTGCTGCATCGGCATCGTTACTTTTCCTCCGTCCGACATTTTCTCGAACATAGCTTCGGCGCCCGCGGGGTCGTTGGAACCGATCGCGAGCGAGATATTGCTGCCGGCCGACGCCGGCTGTCCGTCCGGGTTGTCGCTGGCCATGATGTGAGTGTCTCCGACCTTGAGCGTGCAATGCATCACATTATTATCGTCGCCCATGCCCTTCATCGGCGACCCGCCGTAGCGCTGCAAGAAAAGCAACTCGCCGCCGAGAACGTCTTTGTAAAAGTTAATTGCTTCCTCACAATTTCCATTGAAATTGAGATACGGTTGAACTCCTAGCATAATTCTCTCCTTAGCATTTTTCGTATTTCCAATTCTTGCTCTTGCCTTCCGACAGCCATTCTACGGTTGTCGCGAGGCGCTTATTTCGAGTCGCGTCAGTCTTCGCTTCCTCGATCCAAGCGACGTATTCTTTTTTGTGACTGTAGCCGAACTTATCGAACACTACCTTCGCCGGTTTGTTTTTTGATAGAGCAGTCGTCAGGTCTTTCGGGATAACGAGATTCTTTTTCTCTGCAGGCTTTTTCGCAACCTTGACCCCTTTCTCGTTCAACTCAACAGCCTGGTGGATAAGCCCGATCATTACCTTATTCCCCGGCAGGTCTTTGACCGAAGTGATCCGCCCGAAACTTCCCATCGCTGTTTTCTCTGCAGGAAACGCATCCTGCTCCAGCAATGACTGTTTCCAAAACCCGAACGCGCAATGCTGCTTGAACGAGGCCATGCTGCAGACCGTTCCCTTATGATCGAAATGCGGGAAGCTCCATTTCATCGTCTCCCTGATATCGGGACAAGCTTTGTGTACAAGTTTTCGAATGTGGATCAGGATCGGCTTTGCAAAATCGGCAGACTTCTCGATGTAGGCGTCGACTCTGGGATCGAGTGCTGGCATAAGAAAACTCCTTTGAATTGAGTGTCGGAATTATACTCGATTTCCCAGAGTCTATCGAGTCTATCGAGTCTATCGAGTCTGGCGAGTCTATCGAGTCTATCGAGTCGGGCGAGTCTATCGAGTCGGGCGAGACTGTACACTTCCCAGCCGAAATATTGTCCAGAACGCCTCGCAGCCTCCACAGACCGACAGACTCGATAGACTCGCCAGACTCGCCAGACTCGCCCGACTCGCCCGACTCGCCCGACTCGCCCGACTGACCGGCTACATCCGATTCTCTTTTCGAATAACGAGCTTCAGGCCCGACCATTTGTCATCGACCGCACAAACTTTTACATCGACGAGCCCGAGCGGCAATGCGGCCTCACGGACGGTGTCTTCGGTGATCTCTGTGGGCAACTTCGCGGCGCGTTTGTACCAGGATACCCAGATAGTGCCGTCCTGTTTGATAAGATTTTTGTATTCGGCGAGTCCGCGGAACAGGTCGTCGCGGCTGTTGGTGAAAAGATGGATCATGTCGGCCGGTCCACTTGAGATCTTGGCCCGCGTTGTTCCACGGCCTCCGGCCTCGAGGATCAGCACATCCTCCGGCACGTGCATGAGCAGATCGGAATAGTCAGCCGGCGCCCCAACCGTAATCACTATCATCCCCGGCGTTATCCCCAGCTTTTTCGAAAGCGGCTTTCCCGAATATCCAGGTGTCATAATCTCAGATTAGATTCTCCAGTCGATAGTTCAAAGTCTTTAACTATCCACTATCCACTATTCACTATCCACTGAAGAAGTATTAATGATCTGCACGACCACCTTCCGCTCCCGCGGACCGTCGAATTCACAAAGATAAATTCCTTGCCAATGGCCGAGCAAGAGCTTTCCGTTCTCAAACGGAACTGTAACGCTCGATCCGACGAGTGACGATTTAATATGCGCGTCTGAATTATGTTCGAAATGTTTGAAGTTCGGCTCGTACTGCGGGATCAGCCGCTGCAGAAAACCGAGAATGTCGGACTTCACATCCGGGTCCGCGTTCTCATTGATCGTCAACCCGCACGTCGTATGCTGGCTGAAAACGACACAGATCCCGGCAGCGTTTTGGGAAATCAATTTCTCGACATCTGGTGTGATGTCGAGCATCTCTTCACGGATGGTCGATCTGATCTGAATACAATTCACACGGAAATTTTACCGCAGAGGCGCAGAGACGCCGAGAAGCCAGAGTAATTTCTTAACTTCTGCGTCTCTCCGTCTCGGCGGTGAATCCGGACATTTTGGCTCACGTTATTTGTTAAATAAGGGCCAGTTGTTGATAATCAATAACTTTGGATATCCACGAGATTTTAAGGTTCCGCGCCAGCGGGGTACTTAGTTTGAAACGCACGCTTCGAGAGAGTGGAAACGATAGATAAGACAACATGAACAATTACGTAATCTATTTGGTCCCCGCACTAGGGGTATTAGGATTGGTGGTGATGGCGGTCAAGTCGGCTTGGGTGAGCAAGCAGGACCCAGGTGATGCGAAGATGCAGGAGCTCGCGGGTTATATCGCCGACGGGGCAATGGCATTCCTGAAAGCCGAATGGAGGGTGCTCAGCATCTTCGTTCTGGTAACAGCGGTTTTGCTGGCGTATTCGGGAACTATCCATGAGGTAAATGGCCGGCAGATCCACTCGAGCTGGATCATCGCAATCGCGTTTATCGTCGGAGCGGTTTTCTCCGCGACCGCCGGATATATCGGCATGAAGGTCGCGACCAAAGCGAACGTTCGAACGACGCAGGCCGCCCGAACAAGCCTAAAGCAGGCGCTCAAAGTTTCCTTCACCGGCGGAACGGTGATGGGGCTTGGCGTGGCCGGCCTCGCCGTTCTCGGTCTCGGCGGGTTGTTCATCGTGTTCCTCGCGGTCTTTGCGGATCTGGGTGCGAATCAAGTCAAGACAGCTATTGAGGTATTGACGGGCTTCTCGCTGGGAGCTGAGTCGATCGCGCTATTCTCGCGTGTCGGCGGCGGTATCTATACAAAGGCAGCTGACGTCGGAGCCGATCTCGTTGGAAAGGTTGAAGCGGGGATTCCGGAAGATGACGTTCGCAACCCTGCGACGATCGCCGACAACGTAGGCGATAACGTCGGCGATGTTGCCGGTATGGGAGCCGATCTTTTCGGATCGTACGTCGCGACAATTCTGGCAACGATGGTTTTGGGACAAGAGATCCGGGTGAACGACGCATTTGGCGGCCTTTCGCCGATCCTTTTGCCGATGGTGATCTGTGGTCTCGGGATCGTCTTCTCGATCGTCGGAACCTTTTTTGTCCGGATCAAGGATGACAAATCAAGTGTGCAGAACGCGCTGAACCTCGGAAACTGGGCGTCGATGTTATTGACAGTGGTCGCGTCGTACTTTGTCGTCATGTGGCTGCTTCCTGACGGACCGATCACGTCCCGAGCGAACACATTCACCAAGAACGGCGTGTTCATGGCGATCGTCGTCGGCACTATTGTCGGAGCGATCATGAGTTTCGTGACGGAGTACTTTACGGCGATGGGTAAGAAGCCGGTACTCTCGATCGTCCAACAATCGTCGACCGGGCATGCTACCAACATCATCGGTGGTCTCGCCGTCGGTATGAAATCGACGGTCATCCCGATCCTGACGCTCGCCGCCGGGATCATGGCTTCGTATTATTTCGCGGGATTGTATGGCGTGGCTATCGCGGCTGCCGGAATGATGGCGACGACCGCGATGCAATTGGCGATCGACGCATTCGGACCGATCGCGGATAACGCGGGCGGCATCGCGGAGATGAGTCAGCTACCTCCCGAAGTCCGTGAACGTACGGACAATCTGGATGCGGTCGGTAACACGACCGCTGCGACCGGCAAAGGATTCGCGATCGCGTCGGCAGCCCTGACAGCACTGGCGTTGTTCGCGGCATTCGTCGGAATGGCGGGTATCGACAGTATCGATATTTACAAAGCGAATGTGCTGGCCGGCTTATTCGTCGGCGGAATGATCCCGTTCATCTTCTCCGCGTTGTGTATTCAGGCGGTTGGTAAGGCGGCGATGGATATGGTGAATGAGGTCCGGCGCCAGTTCCGCGAGATCCCGGGCATCATGGAATACAAGGCAAAACCGGAATACGAAAAGTGCGTGGCGATCTCTACCAAAGCATCGATCCGCGAAATGATACTGCCGGGTGCCATTGCCTTGCTCACTCCGGTGCTCGTCG
>JANMUW010000106.1:0-11466 GCA_031392105.1 Acidobacteriota bacterium
CGTTTCGACTTCACGATTTGCTATCTTGTGAATTCAAATTCTTACGATCTTCCGCTATGAAGTACGACCAATATATATCCCTGATCAAAAATCTCGAGAGCTATGCCGCGACAAATCGAAAGGCATACGAGTATAAAGTCCTCGGCCTTGCTTTGCTCGGCTACGGCTACTTTATCGGCCTCATCCTTCTCTTTCTCGCCGTCCCGGTGGTGATCGGTCTGCTGCTGCTCTGGGCACCGGGCCAAGTATTGCGGATCGCCCTGCTACTGGGAAAGGTCGTTTGGATCCTGGTCCCGGTGCTGGCCGCATTCTTCGGCTTTCTCGGTGGGGCGATCAAAGCGATGTTCGCAAAGGTGCCCGAACCCGAAGGCAGGCAGATCACGCGTGACGAAGCACCCGAGCTTTTCGACTTCATCCACTCAACCTGCAAAGAGCTTCGTGCAGGGCGTCCGCAAAAGGTTTTCATCACCGACGAGTTCAACGCCGCCGTTGCGACCCTTCCCCGGTTTGGTATGTTCGGCCGAAAGGTTTACATGCTTCTCGGGCTGCCGCTGATGAAGTCTCTTTCGCCTGATCAATTCAAGGCAGTGCTTGCACACGAGATCGGACACATTTCCGAAAAGCACGGGGCGTTCGCAAAGTGGGCTTACCAGCTCCGCGAAGCCTGGGGCAGATTTATCGACTCGCAGGAAGCACACGAGCATAAGTTCGCCGCGCTTTACGAAAAGTTCGTCAACTGGTTCTTCCCGTACTTCACCGCATACTCGTTTGTACTCATGCGTGAGCACGAAAAGGATGCCGACCGTTATGCTGTCCAACTCGTCGGGGCAAAGCCCGCCGGCGAAGCGCTCATCGCACTCGAAACACAGACGGCTCGGCTCAACGAAAACTTCTGGGCGAAGGTACATGAAGAGAATGTCGCGCAGGCCACGGCTCCGAAGGGAATATTTTCACGCATGCTGAGCGAGCTCGGCACCAACGATCCCGAGCATGAAGAGAAAACTATCGCCCGTGCCGTCCAGGTGCCGACCGACTATGCCGATTCGCATCCGTCGCTCGGCGAGCGACTCCGGCTGATCGGCTACTGGCAGGGCGATGGTGCTCCGGCCGCCCCGTCTCATGCCGGTGCCAACGCCGCATCGCACTTCCTCGGCGAGAGTGTCGCCGCTTTCGTCCGCGATTTCGATCTTGACTGGGACGAAAAGATCGCCAAGGATTGGCGCACCCGATACGAGCATTTTCAGAAGAGCCAGAAACGCATCGCCGAGCTCGATACTAAAGCCAACGATGATTTGACCGCCGAAGAGCTTATCGAAAAGGCGAGCCTGATCGCCGAAGAGAAAGGAAACGCCGAGGCATTGCCGCTGCTCCAGCAGATCGTGCAGCGATTTCCGCAACATGCCGAGGCGAATTATTTTCTCGGTGGCGTGATGCTCTCCTCCGACGACGATGCCGGGCTCGAACACGTCAAGCGCGCGATGCAGCTCGACGACAAATGGCGATTGGCTGCCAGCGAAGTCGCGTTTCAATATCTGCGTTCGAAGGGCCGGCTCGATGAGGCGATGACCTACGCAAAGGCGATGGAAGAGGAAGAAGACATCCTCCAAAATGCCCAGGTCGAGCGGCAGACAGTCGCGGTCGGCGATAGTTTTGAGCTGCATTCGCTGGCGCCTGAGGTGGTCGAAAAGATCATCTCGAAGCTGACCTACTTCGATGAGATCGTCGGACTGTATCTGGTCCGGAAGGTCGTCCGGTACCGACCGGACGTCCCATTCCATGTCCTGTTCGTCGAGCTAAAAAAACCAAAACGTTTCGGCGGCGGATCGAACCTGAACGCGGAGGACATTCTAAAGATCGCCGTCGAGCGCCTCGACGACGGTGAACTCAGCTACTTCGCCGTTCTCGAAAAGGAGATGGCCGCCTTGAAGCCCGACCTCGAGAAGATCGAGGGAGCGAAGATCCTTGCCCGATGACTTTCAACCTTATTTGAAATTCATTCGCTTCATCAGTTCTACAAATCGGGGTTCGGAGCGGAGATCGTCCCATCTCGAATCGATCTTCAGGAACACCATGTTGGCGTCCCTATCGGCAAACCCCTTCTCGAGAAAGTCGAGCGCGGCGTTACGCTCATTGAGCCCGGCATGGATCTGGGCAAGAGAATGCGACGGCACATACCGAGTCTTCGAACGCTCCTCGAGTTCTAATAGGATCTTTCGAGCCTCGTCGTTCCGTCCCGAGCGGGCAAAGGCGAAGCCGACGGTTCCAAGGGCCTCAGCGTTTCCACCTGACAGTTCCGCCGCACGACGCGCAGACGCGATCGCCAGGTCGAACTGGCCATTTCGGAGATGAACTCTCGAAATAAAAAGATGGGCCAACCAGAAATTCGGTTCCATATCTATCGTGCCATTCAGAGAGCGCATCGCATCTTCATTCTGACCGGCAAACATTAACACGTGGCCTTCGACGGCATTGGTCATGATCCCGACGGGATCGCGCTCTCGAGCCATCCGCGCCTGCATTATGGCCTCGTCATGCCGACCGAGGTTTGAAAGCAGATGGGCATACGACAGGCGAGACTGGGAGCTGTAGGGATCCAGTTCAAGGGCGCGAAGATGATCCGTTTCGGCTGATCGCCAATCCCAGTCGTACCAGAACATGACGAATGCTCGCGCCGCCCAGGCTTCGGCGAGAGTATTGTCGAGCTCGATCGCCTTCGCGGCTGCCTCCTTTGCTTTCGGCATGAAATCGGCTGGACGGTAATCACTAGTCAGAACCAGGGCCCGATACGCGTTCGACAGACCGACATACACAAGGGCGAAATTCGGATCGAGCTTCAGAGCTTCTTCGTAGTAAACAATTCCCTTCTCGACCTCCGAGCGTATCAATCGTCGCGCGTGCAGGTTTCCCCGCAAGTAAAGTTGATAAGCCTCAACACTGGCGGTGAATGTCTTTTTTCCCACGCCCGTTGCAAGTGAAATGTTCAGTGCGTTGGCCACACGCTGGGCGATCGAATCCTGGACTTGAAATATGTCAGTAAGCTTTTCATCAAATTGCCCGGACCATAATTGCCTGGCATCGGAAACCCGCAGGAGTCTTACTGAAACTCTGATCCTCTCGCTGGCGATTTGAATGTTCCCTTCCAGCACTGCATCGACGCCGACGGCGCGGCCAGCCTCCGCCGGGTCCTGATCCAGCGAGCTGAATCGTCGCACCGAACTCAGCGGCCTAACGGCGACGCGGTCGTCGGATCCGAGCTTCATGATCAGCGTGTCAGCCATTCCAAGCTCGAGCGATTCGTCGCGATCGGATGTCAGCGGCTTGAACGGTAGTACTGCGACCGAGCGGATCTCGGATGTGGATGGTTTCGACCTTTCCTTCCAGACAACGAATGCAACCGTGATCAAACCGATCAACACTAACGCTGCAATCACAACCGGCCAGATCCGTCGAGCCGATCCTGGCGAAGCATTTTCGCCTGCGGCTCGTGTGCCGGCGGAATCGACAGGTGATGACGCGTTTGAGATCGCGACTTCAGCCACGAATTTATATCCGTGTCCGGGCACTGTCGCGATAAACCGGTTCTCGCGATGTTTTTCTCCGAGCGCCCGCCTGACTCCGGAAATATTCTGTGTAAGGTTGTTCTCTTCGACGATCGTGTCGGGCCAGATGGCTGCCATCAGTTCGTCCTTCTCGATCACCCGCTGACTGTTTGTGACAAGGTAGAAAAGAATCTCGTATGCCTTTGGCATAAGGGACACCGGCTCGCCTTGCGGATCAAATACGAGCCGCTTTCCGGCATCTAGCGTGAAGCCTGCAAACGTGTAAATACCAGTCGATGTGTCGTTTGCGTCCATCCTCACAAAATCTGGGAAATTTTCATCGGCATTCTAACTACTTTTATGACCGGATTCGGAATTATTGCACACATCAGGAATAAACCGATCAGCAGCGATCGCCTGAAATTCAACAAAGGAAACAAAGCAATGAACATGAAATTTCGAAACTACATCTTGGCGGCAGCCTTATTTGTTGGCGTTTTGTCCGGGCAATCCCTTGCCCAGGCAGGAAATTCTGGCGGCGGGCGTCTTGCGGGAACGTGGGATGCGACAGTCTCAATCACCAACTGTGCAACCGGCGATGTCCTCTCGACATTCCAGTCGACCGGAACCTTTCACGCGGGCGGCACATTCACCGGGATCACATCCGGGACGCCGCCGTCGATGCGTTCACCCGAGGCCGGCGTTTGGAGACACGAAGGTGCAGGCACATACCAGCTTCGTTTTAAGGCGTATCTCTTCAACCCCGCCGGAGCTCCGACCGCATATCAGATCGTCACCCACAACGTCGAGCTTGATAAAAATAACCTCGATTACACTTCGTCCGGCGATGCCAGGATCTTCGCGATGAACGGTACGCAGATCGGCGCCGGCTGCTCAAGCGCCGTCGGTACAAGAATGGTGCTCGATTAGTTTGGAGCTGGATCACTATTGGAACGCTTCTCTTCGGCTTCGAGGGGAGGTTTCATTTTGAGGAAATAAGCCTACGGAAAGCGGCCCTCGCGCTTTCCGTGTGTTGCGCCGGATTCTGAGTTTATGCTTTGATGGCGGTAGAGACGCTCAGACACGCCAGGTACTTCAAACCACGGGTTTCTTGCGAACGTCATCAAAATTCTCGTTGCATGATTCAAAATTCCGACCAGCCCTGAAAGCCTAAATATGAAATCATCTTTACTAATTTCGATGATTCTCGTGCTGTCGCTCACATGCTTTGCACAGCTCAGCGAGACCGAACGCAAATGGAATGAGCCGGTCGAACCTTTTCGCATAATCGGAAACATTTACTACGTTGGCGCAGCGGACATAACCTCGTTTTTGATCACGACTCCGAAGGGCCATTTTCTCCTCGACGGCGGATTTCGCGAGACCGCACCGCAGATCACGACGAACATCGCGAAGCTCGGCTTTAAGATCTCGGATGTAAAATTCCTTCTCAACAGCCAGTCGCATTACGATCATGCGGGTGGGTTCGACGAGCTAAAAAAATTGACGGGCGCAAAAATGATCGCGAGCGAGGCTGATAAACTGGGATTGGAAAATGGTGGCAAGAATGATCCTCAGTGGGGCGATCAGTTCGGCTACGTTCCGGTGAAGGTCGACCGCGTTGTAAAGGACGGCGAACAGATCAATCTCGGCGGCGTTCGGATGAAAGCCGTCATCACGCCGGGGCACACACCTGGATGCACGACGTGGACGCTTCCGGTTAAGGAAAAAGGAAAAAGCTACGACACGGTTTTCGTTTGCAGCGCGAGCGTACCGGAGGGCTACAAGCTCATTGGGAACGAGAAGTATCCGAGCATCGTCGCCGATTACGAACGGACCTTCGGAGTACTGAAAGGATTAAATGCCGACATCTTTCTCGGTTCACACGGTGTGTTTTTCGATCTGCTGGGGAAGATGGCGAAACTTCGAACAAGCAAGCCGACTAACCCATTCATCGATCCGCAAGGCTACAAAGACTACGTCGCTCGTGCTGAAAAAACTTTTCGCGAAAGCCTGGCGAAGGAAAGCAAACCGTGATCAAACTGCCGGACTACCTGACGGGTAGGATCATCTTCAGTTTCCAGTCGATGTCCGCGAACTGATCTTCGCGTTTTATCAATAACCAATTATTCGATTTTGGATTTCGGACTTTGGATTTTGGATTGGAAGACATTCTCACCAGAATGAATGCTCCTCGCACTTTCTTTCCGAGAAAGGTAAATTCGATGCGTCCCTGATCATGCTGAAGCTGCGGATCGACAAGGGTCTCATACTTGCCGCTGTCCCAAATGCGGACCTCGCCGGCGCCGTAGGAGCCTTCGTCGAGGGTGCCCTCGAACTTGAAATAATTCAGGCTGTGGTCCGGGACGGCGACTGCGAGGCGTTTGTCATCCGGGTCCATTGACGGGCCTTTCGGAACTGCCCACGACTTCCCTGTTCCGCCGATCTCGAGACGCAGGTCGAAATGCAGATGCGTGGCGTGATGCTCGTGAATGACGAACCGCTTTCGTATCGGCTTTTGATTCGTCACTGCATTGCGAGGAACTTTCAAAACGCGCATATCCCACCCTTTTTCGCACCTACGGAGTTGCCGGCAGGCTCTCATACTTTTGGCGATCGGCCTCGGCCCGCTTCAACCTGCCTGTCCGTTCGTATGCAAGCGCTCGGTAGTAATAAGCGTCGGCGTCAGCCGGATCAAGTTTGATCGCACGGGTCAGATCCCGAATCGCCAGTTTGTCGTTACCGATCGCGTAATAGGTCATTCCCCGATCGTAGAATGCCGTCCCGCTTTTTGGCGAAAGAGCGATCGCGGATGAATAGTCCGCGATCGCGAGTTCGTATTCGCCAAGCGCGTACTTCATGTTTCCACGGTTTATAAATTTGTCCGGGTCGGTCGGGTCGATGCGGATCGACTGAGTGTAGTCACTGGCGGCGGCAACGTAATCGCTGGCGTTGTCGGATATCAGGGCCCGGTTGAAAAACGCGTCGGCGTGATCCGAATCGAGCTCGATAGCCTTCGAGTAATCTCCAAAGGCGAGGGTAACGTCGCCGAGATCGTCGTAATTACAACCGCGATTGTAATAGATCTCTGCGTCAGCCGGATCGAGAGTAATTGCGGTCGTAAGATCTTCGATCGCACCTTTATGATCGCCGAGTTCACCCCTACAATAGGCCCGGTTGTGGTACCCGTCAGGGTCCGTGGGGTCTAGCTCGATCGCACGGTCGAAATCGCTGATCGCCGTTTTGAACTCCTTGAGCTTGGAGTATTCCAATCCCCGATTAAGATACCCGGCCGCATCCTTCGAATCGAGTTCGATGTGACGCGTGTACGCGCGGATAGCTTCCTGAGGCCGGCCGAGCTCGCCGAGCGCGTACGCGAGTCGAAAGATCGAATCCGCGTCTTCGCTATTCCTGTATGCGGCGATCTGACACTCGTAGTCGCCGTCATTACAATCTTGCCCGAAGACTGCGGGAACGAATATCAACCACAAAAACAATAGTGCTGCCGGTTTCATTTCAGTAATTCTAGCAGACGGCACAAGTGGTCTTTCGAAAGGGCCAGATCTGCGCTCGACCGAATCGGCTCCCGATGTCGAACGCCATAACGTATAATCTTGTTTCATCACAAAAGACAAAGGAGCTCGAAATGTTCAATCGTACACACAGATTTTTTGCGATCACGATGCTGTTCGTTATTTTCGGCGTCGCCTGCTCAAGCAGTGAGGCGCAGAAAAATACCAACGCCGGCGCATCTACTGGAGTAGCTAACAACGCAGCAACGAAGGCAGGAGCCGACGCCAAACCCGTAGCAACGCCGGCAAAGAATTTCACGGCGGCTGATGTCGCGAAGCTTAAGTGGATCGAAGGCACCTGGCGCGGAATGGACGGAGACAAACCGTTCTTCGAGCGCTACAAGTTTGAAGGAACGACGATGGTTGTCCAGGGTCTAAAGGAAGACGGGTCGGTGGACGGTGAGCCCAGCCGATTTGAATTGAAGAACGGCGAATTCGGACAGGGCGAAGGTGACAAGCGTTCCGCGGCGAGCGAGATCACTGATAAGTATGTTCAGTTTGTCCGTTCTGTGTCGGGCACCGGAAACTCGTTCCGGTTTGAGAACGAGGGCAACGGCACATGGACCGCAATCCTTGAGTGGCAGGCATCCGGTGAGAAGACTGCCGGTGAGAAGATCTACAAGATGGAACCGTGGCCCGCTAAATAGAATTATGCGCTACATGGTCACGAGTATGATGTGAGAACTGAGAAGTTAGAACGAAGATTCTTTATTTCCAGTTTCCAGTTCTCAGTTCTCAGCTCCCGCTCATCTCCAATTCCCGATCAATACGAACGGTGACCAGTAGAACGGATGAGCGAACGGGCGCTTCGGATCCGGGATGAACGCCTTCGCGTCCTTTTTCGCGACTACGAATGTTTCGGCGCGGGTCGCTAAAGCTTTCGACTCGCCTCCTGGCTTGGGAGCACCGGCTGGCGGAGTGCTGTCCCCGACGACGATCTCCACCTGAGACGCGTCCGTACGTGTCGTCGATCGCACAGCCTTTGCTGAGCCTTTCAATAGCGCAAGCTGCGCATTTCGCAAAGCCTCGGCCTTGTTCTGTTTCTTGTTAACCTTCAAGTCATAAAATTCGCGCATCAGCCACGGCGTCGAATTATCGGCCACCGGCCACAGCGTCGCCATCACAGACTGTGCACCCAAGCGTTGAGCAAGCTCAAAGAATGCATCGACCTCGCGCCCGTTTGCATCGGCCTGCTGTGCCGCCGTGTTACACGCCGACAGCGTCAGCAGATCGACACCCGCAAACATATCCTTCTGTTTTTTCATATCCTCGAGCGTGAACGCCGTACCGTCGCCGAGCAGTAGGAAAGACTTCGCCTCATCCCCCGGGCTGAATGAGAAGTGCGTCGAGATGTGAACAAGCGGCCGCCTCGATCGCAGCGCCTCGATCATCGCGCGGCGTGTAAACTTTTCATCCTGGAGAATGCTGCCATCGAAGATGCCGCGCCGCTTCGGCTGAGTTACGAGCATGTTCAGTTCTTCGGTCACGCCCGGCAATGCACTAAAATGCTTTGTTATTCCCGCAAGCTCGACGTCGTGCCCGTTCGACGTACCCATGCCCGTTGCCGTCCATTTTGAGGTAATCGCACGAGTCAATCGGTCGCGATCGGCTCGTGTGAAGTTGATATGGTCGTACCGCTCGACGAGGTACTGTTTGCCGTCATAAAGAGCCGACATCGGGACATATCGCAAACTGCCGTCGAGCGACCACAAGATCGATCCGGTTCCCGGCGGTAGCTTCTCTTCGATCGGTTTGAAGACGGTATCGTAAAGTTCTTTTCCGAGCTTAGTCGGATCGTATCTGTCGGATTGGAGAAAGGCCCAGAAAGTTTTCGCTTTTGCGTCGAGGGCGGTGCGTTTGATCGGTACTGAGACGGAGCTCGTTTGATCGGATGAGACGACAAGTGCGCTCAGCTTATCGGCACCGACAAGCACATAGACCGCCGCCGCCCTTTTTTTCGTCTGCCGCTCAAGCTCGCGGAGAACGGCGCGCATAGCTGTCACGTCTTCGAGCTTCTCCATCGCTTTTTCCGCTCCGTCGGCTTCGCCGGCAAGATCGCCTTCTATATCGAGCAGAGCTTTTGCGAAAGCGTTTCGCTGTGCGTCGAACGCTCTCGCTTTTTCGTCAGCCGTGACCGCGGCGGGAACGGACGCTCCAGCGTCTAGCAGCGCGGACGTCGCCGACTCCCGCGGAGTTAGTGCGAGCGGCCTCAATACGGTCGCCGACTCCGATGCATCGTCGAAAGCCTGCTGATCTTTGAACGCGTTCAATACTTGTTGGGCCTCGGACAGCCGGCCGTCGTCGATCAGCAGTTCGGCCAACTCCCGGTACGAAGATTCCACCTTGGCAAGATATGTCTTCTGGGTTTGGCGATCGAACATACGAATGTTCGACCGCAGCGATTGGAGTTTGTTGACGGCGAGTTTGCCGTAAAAGATCGCGGCCCGTGTCTGCTTCGCTTTTTGGCGGGAGCTCATAAGGTTCGCAAGAGTCGTCGCTTCGCGCCGCGGGTCTGCAATGTACTTCAGCAGGAAAAGTGACTGCCCGTAATATTCAGCCGACTTCTGCGTTGCTCCCGGATCGGAGTGCATGGTCCCGAAGCTGTTTAGTATCGTCGCCTCTTGCCCCAAATTCCGGGTCTCCTTTACGATCGCCATCGCCTTGTTCAGTGAGACGATGGCTTTCTCCTTATCACCGAGCTCCGAGTAGATATCGGCAATGTTCGTGAGAGTAATAGCTTCGCGATCGCGGTCCTTGAGCTGTTGCAGCATCGGCAGCGAGCGCGAGTAGTGATCTAGCGCGGATCGCAAAGCACCCATCTCCCGAAAGGCTCGTCCGAGATTGTTGAGTATCGTAGAGAACAGTTCGGTGTAGATCGTGATCTCTTCGTTCTTCGCTTCGGCGAGGTGTTCGATAACCATGAACATGGCGTCCATGTAGATACCCATCGCTTTCTCGTTCTCGCCGAGGTCGAGATAGATACCGCCTTTATTGACGACGCTCTTTATCTGCGTGATCCGATCGCCGGCTGCCTTTGAAGCTTCGTCGGCTTTCTCAAGAGTATCGATCGCTTCGGAATTTTTTCCGGCTGCTCGCAACGCACTGCTGATGTTTAGCTGAATTCGCGCTTCTGTTGCCGTCAATCCAAGTTTCCTGGCCAGGGAAAGTGACGCAAGGAAGTACTCCAATGCCTTTTCGTGGTCACCCATCTCGAGAAAAAGGCTTCCGACATTGTTCCCGACCTCGGTCTCGAGCTCGATAAATTTATTCGCCTTTGCGATCGCGAGCGCGAGCAGCGTTTCGTCGAGAGCCTTCCGCTTGTCGCCGACCGCCGCATGCACTCCGCCGATCATCATCCGCGCCAGCGCGAGCTGTTCCCGCTCGCCAATCGATTCCAAAATAACTGCGGCTTTTTTTAGCTCGGCGAGCGCCTTGTCGTTTTTTTCCTGCCGGGCGTGCACGATCCCGATGTTCAGGAGAGCGGCGCCTTCGCCGTGCTTGTCAGCCGCGTCGATCGATAGCGCAAGCGCCGATTCGGAGTGCTTCAGCGCAGTTTCAAGATCTGCAAGTCTAAGGCTTGCTTCGGCAAGATTGTTGAGCGCCTTCGCCTCTGCCTTCTTATCGCCCTTCTCACGCGCAAGTTTGAGTGCGTCGTCGAACACGCGTCTCATGGCCGCCCCGTCATTCTTGAGACGGTTCGCCGTGGCGATCAGATCGAGAGCTTCCTCTTCGGCCGCTTTATTTTTCTCGCGTCGGGCGACGCCGAGCATTCCCTCGAACGAGATCAGCGCCTTTGCCGCATCGCGGTTGATCAGGTGCAGCGAACCAATATTCGCCAACACCCCTATCTCTCGCTTACCGTCGCCGGATGCTTTCGCCAGAATGAGGGCCCGTTCGTTGAGCGAGACGGCTGTCGGCACATCTCCCTGTTCGAGATGGACCTTGCCGATGATCTTTAGAAGGTCGATCTCGTCGGCCTTCATTCCGGCCGCGGAATAGATCTTTAGCGCCGCGTGGTAATGCTCGAGCGCAGCTTTTGTGTCGTTCAGTTCGCGGTTGATCTTGCCGAGACCGAAATGGATCTCGGCTTCGTCGGCCCGGTTCGGCAGCGCTTCATAGATCTTGAGCGCCTGCGTGAAATAGTCGCGTGCGAGACTTTTTTGTCCGCTCTGTGCGCTGACGCCGCCAAGCCAGGTGAGGCAAAATCCTTCGCGATTCTTGTCGCCAAGCTGTTGGAAAATCACGCGGGCTTCGCCAAACTTGGCGGCCGCGGCGGCGAGTGACTCCGGAGTATTTTGTTTGTAGAGCGCTGAAGCTTCGTGGAACAACGCCTCGCCCCTTTCCGCTTTCTCCTG
>JANMUW010000138.1:0-9628 GCA_031392105.1 Acidobacteriota bacterium
GCCGATATCCAGGCCGATTGCTTTTATGTCACGATTCATACTTTGCATTTGGGAAGTGGGATTTGGGATTTGGGATTTGCGACTGTCGTCACTCAAATCCGCAGTCCCAAATCCGAAATCCGAAATAACTACGAGCTACCGCTCCCGGTTCTGACTTCGCGGAGCCAAGATCATGTTCTGGCCGACCAAATTCACAGCCTCGAACATCTCCCCCTTCCCAACGATCGCATTGATCCCACGTTTCAAATATTCACCAAACTTCTCGCGGCCCAACGCGATCGAAACCACCGTACCCGAGTCTTCAATGAACGCCCGCGGCTCGCGGATGTCTTCCAGATTTACCGCGACCACGCGCGAAGACAAATTGAATTCTTTCCACTCCGACAACATCTTCTGATAAATCTTCACACGCTCGAGATTCTCTTTGCCGGCCGATTCGGATTTGATCATGCTCCAGCCTGTCATCGCGAACGGAAACTCGGATTCTTTTTCACGAGCCGGGGCGATCACGGAGCCTTCGGCATCGACGAGGACATTTCCCTCATTCGTTCGAACAAGAGCTTGCGGTTGACGCTCAAACACCTGGACGCGAATGCCGTTGGGCAGCACTCTTGAAACCGCCGCGGTTTTCACCCATTGGATCCTTTCAAGCTTTTCTTTGATACCCGCCAGATCGGCGTTCCATACTCCTGACTTCTCAGTCTGCATTTCGACGAGCCGGCGAATATCGGCCGACGATGACCGGTCTGTCCCGCCAACCTCGATCTTCGAGACATGGAAGAAGTCCGACGCGGTTACCGTCTGATATCCGAGCACGCCCAGAGCAGCGAGACAGACGAGAATACAGAAACTCAAAAAGAGCGGAAGACCGACCGTTCGCAAGCGGCCAGTGCCAGATGTCGAAGATCGACGTGTTCCGGTCGACGCTCGCCCGCGGCTCATGGAGCGATTCACTTTAACCCTCGCCGACGTTCGTGTCTTCTTTGTAGAAGCATTCGATTTCGTGTTTGCCATTTAGTTATTATCCTCTCAAGTGCTCCAGGATTTCGTCCGAGAGCCGCGTTACACTGCCAGCTCCGAGAGTAATTACAAGATCACCCGCTTGAAGGTTCGAGACTACTTTCTTTGCCGCAGAGTCTACGTCACCGATGTAGGTCGCATTCTTATGTCCGTACTTTCTGATGTTGTCCGTCAACACCTCGGCCGTTATCCCCTCGATCGGAGTCTCGCTCGCGGCGTAAATATCCAACACGTAGAGCACATCAGCGTTATTAAACGCGAGTGCGAATTCGTCCATTAGCTCCTGCGTCCGACTAAAACGGTGCGGTTGAAAAACAGCGACCGTACGCCGGCCGCCCGAGCTGTTCTTTGCCGCGGAAAGCGTAGCGAGAATCTCGGTCGGATGGTGCGCGTAATCGTCGACGACGATTATTCCGTTTTCCTCACCTTTGAACTGGAACCGGCGGTTCGCATTCTTGAAAGTCGAAAACGCGTCGGCGATCTTCGCGAACGGGATCTCCAATTCCAACGCCACGGCCGTGGCCGCGAGTGCGTTATATACGTTATGCTTACCCGGAACCGGCAGTGCGATCTCACCCAGGATCTCAGCCCCGCGCCAGACCGCGAAGGTCGAGCCGAACGAATCGTTGTAGCGGATGTTATGAGCAGAAATATCCGCCTGGGCGGTGAGTCCGTACGTCACTCGACGACGCTTGATGTTCGGAATGATCAGCTGAACATTCGGGTCATCGAGACAAATTATCGCCGCACCGAAGAACGGTACCTTGTTCACGAAATCCGTAAAGCATTGCACGACGTCGTCCATACCCTTGTACGATTCCATGTGCTCCTTGTCGATGTTCGTCACGACGGCGATCGTCGGATAGAGCATCAGGAAGCTGCGATCGCTTTCATCAGCTTCAGTAACGAACCATTCCGACGCTCCAAGCTTTGCATTCGAACCAAGCGTGTCGACGACGCCGCCTACAACCGTCGTCGGATCGAGTCCCGCCTGAACGAGCACTGTCGCCACCATTGAAGTCGTCGAGGTTTTCCCGTGAGTTCCTGCTACAGCGACCGCATACGGCTTCAGCGTCATCAACTCGGCGAGCATCTCGGCACGCGGGATCACCGGAATTCCTTTTTCTTTTGCGAGAACGACCTCAGGATTGTCGGGTCGCACAGCCGATGAATAGACGACGACCTGAGCATCACCGACATTCTCGGCGGCGTGTCCTTCGCTGACTTTCATCCCCATCGCTTCGAGCCGGTCGGTGTTTTTCGATTTCTTGATATCCGAACCGGACACAACGAATCCGAGATTGCACAGCACTTCCGCGATGCCGCTCATCCCGATGCCGCCGATGCCGATGAAGTGAATTCTTTTTACGTGTCTGAACATCAGTTGTCAGTTTCTGGTTTCTAGTTTCTAGTTTCTGGTTTCTAGTCTCGAATCTCGCATCTAGAATCTAGAATCTATTCAGAAGCTATCGCTGGGCTCGAGCTAGGGTCTCGATTAGATCAACGGTTGCTTCTGCCGCATCGCTCCGTGCCATTTTTCTCGCGGACCTCTCCATATTCGCTATAGCATCCGGCGAAGCGATCAGATCCGAGATCTCCTTCGCAAGCGTGTCGCCGTTCAAATCTCCCTGCAAGATCATCCGCGCCGCTCCTGCTTTTTGCATCGCCTCCGCATTTTTTCTCTGATGATCGTCCGCCGCAGTCGGAAGCGGGATCATTATCGACGCCTTCCCTGCTGCCGCCAACTCGGCACATGTCGTCGCTCCCGCCCGGCAGATTATCAAATCGCTTTTCGCAAATTCCGAGACCATGTCCGAAATGTACCGTCGTATATCGGCCCGCTCCCAACCGGCACGGTTGTAATCTTCACGAACCTTATCAAAATCGGAATCGCCTGTCTGGTGAGTGATCTCCAGGCCCTCGCTATCGAGGCTTAGTTTCGACAACCCATCAGTCATCGCGTTGTTGATCGCCCTTGCTCCCTGTGATCCGCCGAATATCAGCAACTTCACCCTGTCACTTGATTCGGGCTCGGCGATCTCGAAAAACTCCTTCCGAACCGGATTGCCAGTGACAACGCCTTTCTTTCCAAAGAACGGGAGAGCTTCTTCAAACGTCAGTGCCGCCTTATCGACGAACATCGCGAGCCGGCGATTTGTGAAACCAGGTAAGGCGTTCGAATCCATGACCAGCGTCGGGATGCCCATAAAGCTCGCGGTCATCAGGACCGGCCCCGAAACGTACCCGCCGGCACCTACGACGACGTCGGGCTTGAATTCCTTTAGCAGCTGCCGGGCTTCGAGAAAGCTCTTGGGCAATACTGCGAGACCCTTAAGTTTTCCTGCGAACCCGACATTCTTCAACCCCGCGCTATTTATCAAAGAAAGCTGAAACCCATTGTCCGGAACTATTCGTGTTTCAAGCCCGCGCACCGTGCCGACAAATAATACTTCCGATCCTGCGTCGCGCCGGATGATCTCTTTCGCGACGGCGATCCCCGGATAAATGTGACCGCCGGTTCCGCCGGCTGCTATAAGAACCTTCATCTTATGGACAACAAACTTCAGTTTGTTGAATCTTGAAGCAAACTAAAGTTTGCTTTACGGCCGGCCCTTCTTCCTATGGACAATTCCATCGTCCTTCGTCTCGACACGAGCAGTTGAACTCTGCGATATATTCAGCAGCACACCGACTGCGATCAATGTCACGATCACAGACGATCCGCCGTACGAAATAAACGGGAGCGGAATTCCCTTCGCAGGAAGTATCGAGATCACAACGCTGATATTAAAAAGCGCCTGTACGATTATGCCCGTGATCAAACCGATCCCGAGCAACGTTCCGAACCTGTCCGGTGCCATCAGGGCTGCACGACTCCCGCGCCATAGCAGCAGTCCGAACGCGAGGACAACCGCGAGCGTGCCAACCAAACCAAACTCTTCGCCGACGACCGAAAAAATAAAATCCGAATATGGATACGGAAGGTAAAACAGCTTCTGCTGTCCCTTCGCAAATCCTTCACCGAGGACACCGCCCGACCCGATCGCATAGAGCGATTGCACGACCTGATAACCGGCGTCGTCAGAATGCTTGAACGGATCCATAAACGCCATCAGCCGCTCGACGCGCCAGGGTGCCAAAAGGATCGCAGCGGCTCCGCCAACGACCATGATCGCCGCCACCGATGCGATATGCAGAAGCTTCGCCCCAGCTGCAAAGTAGACGGCGGAAAAGATCGCGCATAGTACTATGGTCGTCCCGAGATCTGGCTCCAGAAAGATCAAACCTCCCAGCAGAACGAGCGCTCCGACGCACGGCACAACTGTCGATCGCAGGTCGCCGACAGACGATTCGTTTTTCGTCAAAAAGAAGGCGAGGAACAGCGGTAACGCGATCTTTGCCAGCTCGGACGGCTGAAAAGAAAATCCTCCAAAGCGTATCCACCTGCTCGCTCCGTTGATCTCGGGAAAAGCAAATACCGCGACAAGGCATGTGACTGTAAACGCCAGTGCACCGTAAACGACCCACGGTGCCTGGTATCGCCGGTAATCGACGCGGCTTGCAACGAACATTGCCGCAAGTCCGATACCGGTGAACGCGAACTGCTTGTAGAAGTATGTGAATTGACTCGCTCCGCCCGTTTCGCGATGTGCGATCATCGCCGACGCGCTGTACACCATCATCGTGCCGAACAAGGCAAGCCCTGCCGCGATGGCGAACATAAACCAATCCATGCGAAGTCTCTGGGTCATTCTTTTCTAATGCGAAATGCGGAATGCGGAATTCTGGTCGCGGAAATCTTCCTAGCCGGCTGCGTGATTTTCATTCCGCATTCCGCGTTCCGCATTCCGCATTTCAAGCACCGTTTTCTTAAATACTTCCCCGCGCTCCTCAAAACTCTTGAACATATCAAAGCTTGCACACGCCGGCGCCAGGAGGACCGAATCACCCGGCCAAGCATTTTCAAAACCGATCGTTACCGCCTCTTCCATCGAAGAAGCCCGGATCATATTCACGTGTCCTCGAAGTTGCGATTCGATATTGTCCGCGTCCTCGCCGATCAATACGATCGTACGGACAGATCTCTCGATCAATTCGATGAGAGGTGCGTAAGGAGCGTTCTTGCCGCGCCCGCCGAGGATCGCTATGGTCTTTCCATCGCCATCGCTAAGTGCTTGCAGCGCCTTCGATGTCGCATCGACCGACGTCGCTTTCGAATCGTTGTAGAATTTGACGTCGTCGATCTCGGCGACAAATTCGATCCGGTGTTCGACACCTTTAAAGTTTGCAACAGTTTCGCGCATCGACTCGGGATCGGCGCCGCATGCGAGACCGGCAGAAAAAGCTGCGAGTACGTTTTCGACGTTGTGCAATCCGCGAATGAAGATCTGGTCGCGCGTCGTGAGCACCTTCTCCTTGCCGTTTGCACGGCAGACGAGATCCTTCCCTCGGAGAAATAACCCTTCGTCTAGTTCGCTCTGCACGCTGAAAAATACGACGTTCGCTTTTAACCCAGAATCCCATGTCCGGGTTATCGCATCATCGGCACTCAGGACAGCTACGTCGTCAGAAGTTTGATTGAGAAAGATCCTATGCTTTGCCGCGGCGTAATCAGCAAACGAATCGTAGCGGTCGAGATGATTCGGCGTGACGTTGAGGCAGAGTGCAACGTTCGCTCGGAAGTCTTTGATCGTTTCAAGTTGAAAGCTCGAGAGCTCAGCGACGGTCCATGTATCGTCCGTTGAACTTTCCGCAAGACTGAGAAGCGGTGTACCTATGTTCCCGCCAACCTGAGTCCTGATGCCGGAATTATTCAGCAGCTCGCCGATCAGCGTCGTCGTGGTCGTCTTTCCGTTCGACCCTGTGATACCGACGATCCGGCCTTTCATAAAACGATATGCGAGCTCTACTTCGCCGATCACCTCACCATCTTTTCGATCGACGTAACGAGCCGGGATCGTATTAGTAGGAACACCCGGTGAAATGACGAGAAGATCTATCTGATCAAGCAGCCATGAAGGGAGATCGCCTGACATCAATCCGACGTTGTCTGATTCTTTCAAAGAACCCGCCGCATCGCTCCACTGTTCGACCGGCTTCTTGTCATGCAAAGCGACGACCGCTCCTCGGTCCGCGAGGAATTTGGCGGACGCGATACCGGATCTGCCGGCACCGAGAATCAAAGTTTTTCTTCCAGCTATTTCCACGTCTCTTTCCGTGTCATTCCGTGTGTTCCGTGTTTTCAGTGGTTTCACGCGACTAACTAAAGTAACCACGGAACACACGGAAAACACAGAACAGTCTTTTCTTACCTGAGTTTGAGAGTAGACAAGCTCAAAAGTGCGAAAAGAACTGCGACTATCAAAAATCTAAACACTATCTTCGGCTCCTTCCAGCCCGTCATTTCAAAATGATGATGAAGCGGAGTCATCTTAAAAATTCGACGTCCCGGTTGGCCGCCGCGCTTCGTTAGCTTAAAGACCGAAACCTGCATCATCACCGATACCGCTTCCAGGATGAACACGCCGCCGATGAACGGCAGCAGGAACTCCTGCTTTGTCAAAATAGCGACGGTACCAAGCGCTCCGCCGATCGCCAGTGATCCGACGTCTCCCATAAAGACCTCGGCCGGCGGCGAGTTGTACCAGAGAAATCCGAGGCTTGCTCCGACCATCGCTCCGCAGAACACCGTCAATTCGGCCGATGCCGGGTTGAAGGTAATGTCGAGGTACTCCGCCCAGCGCCGGTCGCTCGCGACGTAAGTCAGAGCCGTCAACGCGGACATTGCGACGAACGTCACGCTCGTCGCTAATCCATCAAGGCCATCGGTCAGATTCACGGCGTTCGAAGATCCGAGCAATACAAAAATGATAAAGCCGAGATAGACGATCGGACCCACGTAGCTGACGCTTGTAAACGGATTCGGATCCGCCGTCGCCTTGAGGAACGGTATGCTCAGGTTCCACGAATAATTTGTCAAATAATAGAGCACCGCCCAGACGGCGAGAGCGGTGACGAGCTGCCCCGCGAGTTTTTGTTTTCCCGTCAGCCCGAGGCTTCGCTTCTTGACGATCTTGATGTAGTCGTCAGCGAATCCGACCGCGGCGAAGAGTGTCGTTGCACCAAGCGCGAGCCACAGAAACAAATTATCAAGTCGGGCCCAGAGGATCGTCGAAAGAAAGACGGAACTGATTATAAGGATTCCGCCCATCGTCGGCGTTCCACGCTTTTCCTGATGCGATGCGGGCCCCTCTTCGCGGATCTCCTGGCCAAATTTCAGGTCGGCGAGTTTTCGAATCACGCGCTTACCAAAGAAGAGGGTGATTAGGAGAGCGGTGATCGTCGCCCATGCGGTTCGAAACGTCACATATTGAAAGACGTTCAAGCCCTTGAAGAGATACGAATCGCTGGAGCTGGCGCCGTACTCCCGAAACAGCAATTGATAAAGGAAGTAGTAAAGCATGGTGTCCTGAGTTCCTGTGACCGACTGCTTATGACTCTCCCCTATCCTGCGAGGGGTGGCCGCCGCTTCGGGGTACGGGGTGGTGCCGCCTTTGGGCGCGACTCAAACCGCTTTTTCCTCCAGTTCGAATTCCTTCAACAACCTTTCAATAACTTTCTCGGTTCGCACACCTCGCGAACCCTTTACGAGAACTACATCACCTTCCCGGATGTCGGCCGCGACCATGTCACCCGCCCCATCTGAATCTTCGGCAAAACGGACATTTGATAATCCCAGGGTTTCTGCACCGCGAACCAGATCATCCGCAAGACCTCGCACGCCGATCAACATGTCTATCCCCATCGCCGCGATCGTCTCACCCGTCCGGCGGTGGATGGCGTGCGCGTCGTCGCCGAGCTCGAGCATTTCCCCCGCGACGACGATCCTGCGTTTGGCGTTCGCCGCGCCTTCGACCAGGGTTTGGACCATCGAAATAAGCGCGGTCGGATTGGAATTGTACGAATCGTTAATTACCGTGAAGCCTTTTACGAATCGCAGGATCTCGCCTCGCTGCGGCGGAGGAGCGACCGTCGCGAGACTGGACGCGATCTCATGTACTCCAATTCCAAACGTGTGTCCGACGGCGGCGGCCGCGAGGGCATTCAGAATATTGTGTCTGCCGTTAAGCGGAAACTCCGTTTCCGCACTTCCGTCAGGCGTCGTCAAAACAAATCGTGTGTTTCCGAAATTCCCGAACGAGATTCGGGACGCCGTGACATCCGCAGGAGAATCTATCGCATACGTAATGGCCGCACCCCGACTCAATTCGCGCATCGCCAGAACACGAGGATCGTCAGCATTCAAAACGGCGGTCCCTCCGTCTTTCATTCCTTCGACAAGCTCGGCCTTCGCTTTCGCAACATTCTCGATCGAGCCGAGATGTTGGACGTGGACGGGCAGGACGTTAAGCTCTACTGCGACATCCGGCGGTGTTATCCGGCAGAGACGCTGGATCTCGTTCATCGGTGTCGACATTCCCATTTCGAGAACCGCAACATCGTACGTGCTGTCCGACGCGAGATTCAAAACCGTCAGCGGATGGCCAAGTCCGTTGTTGTAATTTTTGATATTGCGCAAGACCTTTCGACCGCTCGATTGCAAAACGTGCGCGGTCAATTCTTTTGCTGTCGTCTTGCCCGCGCTTCCTGTGATGGCGACGACCGACTTATTCCATTGGAGATAGACGCCGTGAGCGAGGTCCTGCAGCGCCTTGATCGCGTCTTCGACAAAGATCAACCGATCTTCGAACTCCGTAAGAGAATCTTGATGCCCTTCGAATCGGTCACGGCGAACTACACATGCCACCGCACCTTTTTCAAAAGCGGAAGGAACGAACGGTGTCGCGTCATCGAAATCTCCATTGAATCCGTTGTTCGCGTAATCCGGCTGAGACAGCGCAAAAAAGACGTCGCCCGCCTTAACGTCGCGTGAGTCGATCGCAAAATTCGTTATCTCACGTTCCGGCAGGGCGGGGTTCATATTCGGCGCCTCAGCGTTCATGTATTCAATTACGGTCGAGAGCTTCAAGTTCTATATTCCATCCTCGCCAACGGTGACTTTGTTTTCATTTGCTTGTTCGGCGGGTCAGCCACCTTTTCTTTTGGTTTTGTATTCGTCTCCTTTGTCTTCGGACCCGGAGCCACTGATTTCTCCACGGGCTTCGTACCGATATCGGTTTTCGGTAACGCCGCTTTCGGCGGTGCGGATTTCGGGAGTGCGGTATCTCCGTCATCCAATTTCGGCCCGCCAGCTTGCGGAGTGTCTATCGCCGCATTCGCGTCTCCCGCGTCGGGCACTTCCGGGATTTCTTCAGTTTCCGCGACGCTCGAATTACTGCTCTGCATATCGCGTTCGATGTTTAGCTCGGCCAGTACCGCGTGTGCGATCTCGGTAAACGCAGGTGCCGCAGATCCGCCGCCGTCACGTCCGCCTAACTTTGGTTCGTCCATAACAACCGCGATCGTGATCGCAGGATTCTCGGCCGGCGCATAACCGATGAACGACGAAACATATTTCGAACGATTGATTCCTTTGATCGCAGGATCAAACTTCCACGCAGTTCCCGTCTTGCCGGCGGACGAATATCCGTCGAGTTGCGCACGTCTG
>JANMUW010000191.1:0-15924 GCA_031392105.1 Acidobacteriota bacterium
GCCCACCCGGTGAAACGAGCAGTTGCCAACTTCTCGCAAGTTTCGTTTTGCGATATCGATCGCATCGCTCGGATCGATTAGATGGAGATGTCCGACTTGCGGAGCAACTAGTTTTGCCCAGCGGCCGCTTCCACATCCGAGATCGAAACCAACGGCGTCTTTCGGCAATTCCTTCCATGGGAATATGTTGAAATAGTTTTCAAACATTCGCCGCAACTCGGCTTCATCCAGCGACGACTGGTCGAACCGCGACCATTCGTCTCCGAATCCGGCAACGACATCCTTATCCAAATTCTCAGTCATTTAATCGATGAATCTCTGGAACCAAAGCTCGAGCATCAATAACGTCCAGAGCTGGAATGAATGATCCCGGCTTCCGGCAATGTGCTCTTCTACATATTTTCGGATCACTTCCGGCTTTACGATCCCGCGTCCCAGTGCCGCAGGTGCAAGCAAAGCGTCCCGCACAAAATCCTTCATTTCGCCTCGAAACCATTTGCCGACCGGAACTCCAAAACCCATCTTCCGGCGATAGACCACGTCGCGGGGCACAAGCCGCGCCGCAACTTTTTTCAGCAGCGATTTTGTCTCGAACCGCCGCATCTTCAAATTCTCAGGCAAGCTCGCCGCAAACTCGATGACTTTGTGATCGAGGAACGGTGATCGCGCCTCGAGCGAATTTGCCATCGTCGCAATATCGACCTTCACCAACAGATCGTTCGGCAGATATGTCATCTGATCGGTAAGCATCGCCGCGTCCAGAACGCCCGAACCATTCGCGGCGTTGAACCATCGGTCGAGGATCGCGGAATCACTTGCTCCGACTATTGCCCGAAAGTCGTCGGTGTAAACGGTGGCTTTAGCATCGCTGTCGAACGCCGACACCCAGCGAGCATATCTCTCGGTCCGCGGCAGATTCGCGGCGCGAAGAAAGCGCTTTGCGTCCCGGACACGGCCTCGCTTCAATTCCGAACTAGGCAGAAGGCCGATCGGGGCGTCGATAAGAGATCTGCGCAAAGCCCCGGGAATCTTTCGATAATGTTCCGCGAGCTGCATCGCTGAATACCGTTCGTATCCGGCAAAGCTTTCGTCGCCGCCGTCACCGTTTAGCGCAACCGTCACGTGCTTTCGTGTTTCGCGGGCAACGTAGTAAGTGGGTATCGCCGATGAATCCGCGTACGGCTCGCCGTAATGCTCGACCAGCGTCGGAAGTATCTCGATCGCATTAGGCTTGACGACAAACTCGTTGTACTCCGCACCGACGTGCTGGGCAACGCGCTTCGCGTATTTCAGCTCGCTGTAATCCTGCTCTTCGAACCCGATCGAAAATGTTTTGACCGGCTGCGAGCTTTCCTGGGCCATCAATGCAACGACCGTCGACGAATCCACTCCGCCTGAAAGAAATGCACCTAGCGGAACGTCGGAGATCATCCGCAGACGCGTTGCCTCGCGAACGATCCGCGTCGTTTCCTGGATAGCTTCTTCTTCCGAGATCTTGATCTTCTTCGAAAACTCGGGGAGCCAATATCGGTGAGTTTCGATCTTACCTTCTTTCCAGCGCATCCAGTGCCCGGGTTCCAACTTGCGGATCTGCTTGAACGCGGTTTTCGGCGCCGGAACGCACAAGTACGACATGTAGTCGTCCAGCGCGTCGTGATCGATCTCACGCGAAATTGCCGGATGCTTAAGGACAGCCTGAAACTCGGAACCAAAGATAAGATCGCCATTCGGCTGATGAGAATAAAGCAGCGGCTTTTTACCGACGCGGTCGCGAGCGATGAACAGCGACTGATCTGCCTCGTCCCAGATGGCGAAAGCGAACATGCCGCGCAGGTGGCGAAGGCAATCGGGTCCCTCTTCGTCGTAAAGATGGATTACAGCTTCGGTGTCTGAGTTGGTGTAGAAACGATGGCCGCGCGCTTCGAGATCGCGCCTGAGTTCCTGATAGTTGTACACCTCTCCGTTATAAACGATCCATTTCGTTTTATCGGTATTGTGAATTGGCTGCTTTCCGCTCGCGAGGTCGATGATCGAAAGCCGACGCATTGCGAGGCCGACGTTGTTCTTTAGATAGAACCCGTCCTCGTCCGGGCCGCGATGCTCGATCGCGCAGTTCATCTGCTCGATGATCCCGCGATCGGCCGGTCGGGTCCCGTTATTAACTATTCCGACAATTCCGCACACAATGTTTTTTAACTTAACAACTCGGTCCCATGCCGCAGACGATCGTCAAACTGACCCTGCTTGATCATTCGTTCCATTTTTTTGTCCCCGCGTTTTTCTTTCCATAACTCCCATCCGACGGCGATAAAGATAAACAGAAAGACTTGTATCTGCGTCCGCTGACGATACGCTGTTCCAACGTTTCCTTGAAAGATGGAGTACGCGAGGGTCAGCAGAAAGCTAAAAAAGAGTATTGGGAACGCGCTCCGAAGTCTATGTTTTATCGTGTACACGATCCCGACGATCAGGAGCGGCATCATTGCCCACCAAAGCAGTACCTCGGGAAGTGTGATCGCTTGTCTCAAACTCGCCGCCTGCCACGGAAACGGCGCGAACATCAGATACGCAAAGCCGATCGGGATCGTTGACAGCGCTCCCTCGGCCGTTGAGACATCGGCGTCTTCTGCAAATCCGGACCCGGCAGATCGAGCCAGATCCATGCGGCTGTTCTGCAGTCTATCCAGATCACCATATTGTTCAAAATCGGTAGACGCATTGCGGATAACACCGAGATAGGTCAGCCCGATCCCGATCGCGACCAGAAGCCCCGCCCGTCGCAGGATCGATGTCCTTTGATGAGATAGCCCGATGACAAAGCTTCCCGCGACGGCGACGGCGACCATATAGAAAATATAAAAACGGAGTGAGATGATGCAAAAAAGTGACAGCACCAGAATGACGATGGCGAAATAGTTTATCTTTTCCTGCAGCTGCAGAACCATTGTCATGACAAGGACGAGGAGAAAAATTATCAAACCGTCCTTCAATAGCTGCGAGGACCAAATTATGAACGCCGGGAAAAATGCCACGCTCAGTGCAGCCGTCCTGGCAACGTTCCGGTTCGAAAAGATCTTGTTCGAGCAGAAATAAACCATCGGGGCGGTAGCGGCACCGACAACGCCGCAGAACGACTGTGCCGCCAGAATATTCTTTCCGACGACCATGTATATTCCCGCCACCAAATAGTTGATCCCCCATCCGGGCCGGCTTGTCATTGTCGCCCATTGGTAAGAGATTTGTGTGGAATCGATCAACCCGAGCCAGTATTCGCGAATTGCGTTTCCGTAATAGTCGTAGGTATTCGAATCCCCGCCAAAGAAATTACGCAAGTCGTAGACGTGCACAAACAAGCCGAAGACGAGCCGGACGGCGAGAGCACCGAGGAACAGTTTAGTTATGAACTCCTTTTCGTCGGAAACGAGGCGAAAAAGAAGCAATGCTGCCCCTCCGGATATAACAACGACTACCAAAGCCGACGCCTCTTCCGGAAAACCGAGCGTCAGCAAAGAGACCGAAACTATCGCGGCGATGCTCCAAATGACGAACTTGGGGACCTGACTTGTACTGTTAAATGTCATTCGGTAGATCTGAACGCGTCTTGCGTTCCGTTAGAAATCGGCCATCTTCCTCCAGCTCCCTGACCTCTGTCGCCGGAACTCCCGCTATTAAGTAGTAAGGCCGATCGAAAGATCGCGTGACAACCGATCCAAGACCGACGATGCACTTTGCCGGGATCGCCGCACCGGGTGCCATTCGAATTTCGGAACCAAGATAGGAATAATCACCGACTTTGATGCTCTTCGTCATTTGGCGGTTATGTGTCCAAAGCGACGAATTCCGCCCGCCGAGGATGACACATTTGCCGAACTCTACCCGGTCGGTAAAATCGATCTTGTGAGAGGCGGCCAGCACACTTCCGTCGCCCAGAATGAAGCGCGGGTCGATCTCGTTGATCGCGTCGGGCTCGGAAATCGAATTGATCTCATTCAGCCGCAGGATATCGCAGTACCGGCCGATACTTATCTCTTGCCCACCGCGGAAAATATTAAGCACACCGATCCGGGTGTGGTCGCCGATCGAAAGCTTCTCAGTTCCCGTAAAGACATTTAGATGCCCGATCGAGACATCGTCCTCGATCGTGCACTCGACCGCATCGATGATGCTGAAACCGACACGCACCCGCTTCCCGATCTTATATCCAAAGAACCACCGGTAACACGGACGAGCGATGGCCGAGGGAAGCACGGCAACGAGTGCGAGTGTAAATAGTCTTAGCTTTCCAGGCATCAGGCTACTTTTACTTTACCAGACTGTGTGCGGCAAGTTCGGCGGACGCCGTCTGCAACCGATCGTCGGCGTCCTGGCCGCCGACCCATGCGAGCAATTCGACGAGGCCATCTTCCAATTTTACTTTCGGCTCGTATCCCAGCAGGCGGCGGGCTTTTGATATGTCGGCGATGCAGTGGCGAATATCACCTTCACGGAATTGTCCCGTGACTTCCGGCTCAATATTTTTTCCCAATCCTTTTGCGATGACCTCGGCGATCGAGAGCACAGTATTGGCCCGGCCGGTACCGACGTTCAGCACCTGATAATCCGCATGGTCCGACCCGAGCGCCAGTAGATTTGCCTTAACAACATCATGAACGCTGACGAAGTCACGCGTCTGATTTCCATCCTCGTAGATCAAAGGGCGCTGATCATTGAGGAGACGCGATGAAAATATCGCGCATGCTCCGGTGTAAGGATTCGAGAGAGCCTGACGCGGCCCGTAAACGTTAAAGTACCGGAACGCGACAGTCGGGATCCGGTACGCACGCCCAATGATCAAGCTGTATTGCTCCTGTACCTGCTTTCCAACCGCATAGACCGAGGTTGGATTGAGCGGCTTATCTTCCGGTGTCTGAATCGCGTGTAGCTCAGATCCGCATTCAGTGCATTCGAATTCCCACCGGTTCGCCGCGAGCGCCTCATCCGATCTCAGTTCCGGAAACGATGTGCGGCCGCACTTTTCACACCGGTAAGGCCCCTCACCATAAAGCGACATCGACGAAGCGACGATCAGCTTCTTAACCTGCGCTTTTCTTTTGATCAGCTCTTCGAGAAGAACGGCCGTGCCGAGATCGTTGCCCGTTACGAAACGACGGACCTGATACATCGAACGTCCCAGCCCGAGCTCCGCCGCGAGGTGGAAGACTGCTTCGATGCCGTCCATTGCGCTCTCTACCGTCGCGGGATCGCAAACGTCGCCGTGGATAAACTCCGCATCCCGATTCAGATGCGAAGGCACAACGCCGCCATGTACTTCCTCGGCAAGCGAATCGAGAATGCGTACGCGATGGCCTTCCCCGACCAATGCGTCAACAAGATGTGATCCAATAAATCCGGCACCGCCGGTAACCAAAACATTCATAATCAAATCAATTCATCGCCGCCCGGAATGCCGCAATTATCTTAGAGCGGTTAGATTCAAGGTCGTACTTCCTTCGCGCTTCGACGGCGCCTTTTCTCGACATCTCATTTCGAAGATCGTGGTCGTTCGCAAGGAGCGTTAGATACTCGACCCACTCGCCATCAGTAGATGCGAGAAAGCCGGTTACACCGTGCTCGATGACTTCCGGATTCGAAGCCATCGGCGTACCCACCGGCACAATTCCAAGCGCTAGATACTGCGCCGTCTTCATGATGAACTTGTACGGATTCCATGGATTATCCGGCAAGGGCACGAGTCCGATCTGCATCTTTCGAAGATCTTCTACCTCAGTCGCGGCGTTCCATTTCTGCGCCGTGTACTTCACGTCGCGCAGATCAAAATCTTCGCCGCCGATGAGGTGTATGTCGCAGACATCATTTCTCGATAGCTCCTGCAGCGGCCGCTCGACGAGTTTTATATTCTTCAATGTCGTCGGGCTTCCGCTCCAGCCGACCGTGACCCTGCCGGGTTTATCGGGAAACGGCTCGAAAGTAAATTTCGTCGTATCGACGATGCTAGGGATCTGCCACAAGTTCGTATTGAACTGCTCGGCGTACTCGCGGATATGCGTCGAGTTCACCATCACAACTTTGCTGATCCGGATGATCTCTTTTACCTTTCCGAAGAATTTTAGATACGAGAGATACCCGTTCGACGGACTCTTGTACGGCACGAAAAGCGGATCATCGAGCTGGTAGATGATCGGCTTCTGTTTCGCGATTCTTTTCTCCAAAAAAGCCGGTCCGAGCAGAGCCGCTTCGCGGTACACGAATACTGCGTCGAAGTCGTCCAGATTCTTTAGGAGCTTGATCCGATCGACATAAGCCTTGACCATCTCGCGGACCTTTTCGAATTGGTTTCCCGACGTGTAAAGGATCTTCTGCAGCGCCTCGGATTCGAACGGCGCATAGACAAGCTCGATTCCTTCCTCAGCCAAGACGCTTTCCCACAACTCGATACTCCCGCGCTGGCCCGGCGAATGACCTTTCTGATTCGGGACTAGAGCGAGGACTCTCATTGATCGGCCTTTTGCGCCCATACGTCCATGTACATTCCCTGGCCGATTTTTCTCCCAAACCAATTTATTAACCGACTAGCCTGATACTCGGTTGATTTGCGAAGAGTCTGTTTCCCGGTTTGTGGACTAACCTCTCCAAAAATTCGAAATTCGCAAACTTTGAAGTTATTCACTTCGACTATCTTTTTGATCGAAGCCGGATTGAATCCCTGAACATGGTACGGGGAAAAAGTTGGCGCAAGTGCGACAACCCAATCTCTCCCTAGCATCTTCATGTATGCATTTCCCGCCCGCATATATAGCCCATCCTCATTTGGAGCGTCGAAATAGAACCATCCGCCGGGGCGAAGCAGCCGCAATATTTCCTTTAAGGTTGCACCTGGATCATAGAGATGCTCGATGACACCGCCCATGATCACCGCGTCAAAACTCTCAGACGCGAATCCCGCGTCCTGCAAGGTCCCGAGGCGACCTTCAACACCTAAAATCTTTTTTCCGAATTCAATAAATTCCTCGGAGGTATCTACCCCTTCGCATTCCCAACCCGCATCCCTTGCGGCCCAAAGCAACTCGCCGCGACCACATCCGATATCCAGTAGTTTGCCTTTTCGACCCAGTCGGCGCTCCAGTTCGGAGATCAAAGATTTGCTCGTCGCCTTTTTATGTTCCAGGTCGTGGCGTTCAAAATACTCGTCCGCCTCTCCGTAAAGGTCTGAAAGACTGATCTTCGGAAAGGGCATGGGATTGGGGAACTGATGAGTGCATTTCAAACATCGAACGATCGTCGTTCGAACTCCCAATCCGCCTTGATGAGCATCGCCGCCGCGATAACCTAACTTCCTTGTGTCACCCGACCCGCATACAGGACACTTAATATCTTTGAATTCGAATGCGTTCAAAACTTCCGACATAACACCTAAACATCTGCGACCCTATCTACTTTGGACTTCCAAGTAATCGTTGGTAAATTCGCCTGTATCTTTCCCCACCCACACTTTCCAGATCGAATTCGGCTGCCGCCAAGTGACGGCATGCTGCGCCGATTCCGTTAAGGCCTTCGACAAGAGTCAAAGCCTCAAGATAGCTGGCCGGCGAAAAATCCTTCAAGAGGGCACCAACGCTATTATCTTCTATCAATTTATCGATGTCCCCTACTCCACGGTTCGCCACTATGGGAAGTCCGCAAGTTAGATACTCCGCTATCTTTGTAGGGCTCGATGATTGCTTCGAGTAGCATGCCTTTATGAATGACAAAGCCGTGTCGGCAGCGGCGAGGTATTGCGGCAGATCAGCCGGTGAGACAGTTCCCACATAAAAGTCGTTTTCGTTAAAGCCCCTCGCACGCAAGCTATCGCTGATCTGATCTCGATCGCGTTGCGTCAGGACCATCGCAAAGCTGTTTTTGTCATGTTCACGCGCCGTCGCAAAAAAATCCAACATCTCGTCCGTCAAGTACCAACCCCCGAACGATCCCACATAAGCGATAACACGGCGGTCCTCGATTCCCAATTTGCTTCGCATCGCTGTCCGCGTTTCATCATCCGCGGACGCAAATCGTTTCAGATCAACACAGCAAGGAATGACCTCAACAGGTCTGCCCAACTTGTCGACGCCGTGCGCTTTCGACTCCGGGAACAAGATCTCGCGTGCCCGCTCGGTCAGGACAACGAATCCGTCCGATTCTCTGAGCAGCCATTTCTCGACGCTCTTTGCCGAGCGATAAAGCCAGCCGCCCGCCGGCCACACACCGGCATCGGTGTACTCCTCCGGAAAGAAACCACGAATATCAAAAAGTAGCTTGGGTTTGTGCCGTGACAGCTTCCTCGCGAGTGCCGCCATCAGTGTCGGAACGTGGACGCGGCCGTGCAGGATCTCGGGGCGCTCGGTCGAAATAAACCGACGAATGAACAATGTCCCTCGGAATATATCCCACGCCGTCGCGATCACCGAGAGTCGTTTATGGTACGGCAGCCAGGTCCAGTCAATCCCCTCTTCCTTCAGCTCGTCTCGAATCGAAGCTTCGTCACCCGATAAGCCGGGTTCGAAGGTCAGGATGGACACCTTTAGATCGCCATCCGCATACTTCCCCTTCCGCAATTCGCGCAGATACGGGAGCACCTGTGTCTGAACCAAGGCCTCTCGGATCCCGAAATAGCATATGTAGAGAGTCTTAGGCATGCGTATCAAAACCAGTGCTGGTCCGTTCCCGGTTTTTCCGAGCCACCAGGCGCGCCGGAAACATTACGAAGTGGACTAGGTTTCCCGGCCGCATCCAAATACTCTTCATTGTGTGGGATACAAATCTGCGGTAGTCACCCGAATGAAAGTACGAACCCGCCAACACCTTGTGAAAGTTGCCGTATGCTCGGCGGCGAAGGTGGGCAACTGTCGGATCGGCAAAGGCTTTTTTATAAAAGAGGGACATTCCGCGTTCCATCTCGCCTACGTTTCGATGTGCCGCAGCACTATGACTGCGATAATGTACCAGCGGCTCCGCGACGAAACCGACTTTGAATTTCCTGGCGGAGCGGTAACAAAAATCCCAATCCTCGCCACATTTGATCCTGGTGTCAAATCCGCCGATCTCGTCAAACGCGGTTCGGTTTACCATAATCACCGAGCCCGAAACGTTTACTGACGAACCTTCCCACAACAATAGATTTTCCGCGACACCTTCCTCACCACCCTCCAGAAGAAGGTGAAGCGTTTCTCCGGTTCCGCCATCAAACACTCGCATCCCGCAATGAACCAGCCCGATTGCCGGATCATCGGAGAACTTCGCTGCCTGCTTTTCCAGCTTCGTCGGCTCCCAGATATCGTCGGCGTCGAGAAACGCGATCAACTCACTATGCGATTCCGCCACACCACGATTCCGCGCCGCGCAAACGCCGGCGTTTTCCTGCCTGACGTATCTAACGGTCTCGCCAAATTGTCGGACACGCTCAGATGTGTCATCCGTCGAACCGTCATCCACAACAATGATCTCGGCCGGCGGCAGCGATTGGTCAAGCACGCTTCGCAGCGCATCTTCGATGAAGCGTCCGTAATTATATGTTGGAATAATGACTGAAACTGATTTGGACATTTCAGTGGGAAGTATCAGCAGCCTATTTTTTTCTGAATAGATAGTTAGGATTTTTCATCACGACCTCATACCTATTCGTAAGTAACACTTCATCTCTAACCTGGGTTACTTCCCAGGGCGAATCGTCCGAGGAATCATCGAACAGTATGAAACCGCCCGGTTCGAGAAACTCATCAGTATTTAGAAAATCACGTTTCGCAAAATCATAATCGTGGTTCCCATCGATAAAGCCGAAACTAATCGGCCCGCCCAGAATCACTTGACGACCGAAAATATCCGTAGCCTCTTCCGACGCCCTCCACAAGCGAAAAAAGTCGTCGGAAAATTCCTTCACTGTGTATGGGAGATTCTCACGACTGAATATTTGAACACTCCGTTTATAACTATCCATGGCAAAGGCAAGATACTCGGAGATTGAAACTGCGGAGTCACCCACATTTCCGTTGCTGTTCCATTCCCATTTGTCACAGTTTATCAACCGGTTCTCCCGGCCATACTTGAGTTTGTAATAGTGAATAATGTTTGTCGACAACCCGCAGAAAGTACCGATCTCAACAATCGGCGCACCACTCGGCAAATTCTCAATCGCGTGGCTGATCGCGCATAGATTTCCACGCTCCAACCAACCCGCGTTTACCCCGATCAAGAGGTCAGTATATTCATCCGAAATATCAACAATAGGATGCAAGGTTCTCCTGATCTTCCCCGCTATCCGACCGACAATGCTCGGCATACCTTGTTTATTCATACGCGGCTAAGTTACGCGGCGGCTGAAGATCCCTGCCGAATGATTCCACGGCCCTTTCGATAGATCGTCGAATTCCCGAGCCTGCAATAGAGATATTTATGCAGATTGGTAAATGCAAATTTGCCTTTCGGATTATGCACGAACGCCTTTTTCGCCATCGTTGCTGCGTTCACCTCGTCCCCACCTCTAAGATAATAACCGCCGCTTGTGAAGCACATATTCATCATCGCCTCACTCTCGTTCGCTCGGATCTCAGCGGGAACGTCATCGCGTGCAAAGAATTTCTCGTACAAGTACTCCAACTCCGGCGCCGCCTTCTTTGACTGAGCTACCGTTTTAGACTCGGCATGCAGCCGATAGGTCGACCAAATGGCGTCGACATGTTCAATGCCGAAGTAGATCCCCGCACGGATCCAGAGATCCCAGTCCATGAAGTAGTAATATTTGGGGTCGAGATCACCGATCTTTTCAATCACGGTCCGCCGGATAAACGCCGATGGCTGCGAGATAGAGTTCTCACAGGTGCGGACCATTTTCTCGTAAGTAAAATCGACAACCGGTCGAGTCGGCTCTAGTTCAGTACCGTCCGCCTCGGTGAACATTGAGTCGCCGAAGACAATGCCGACATCGGGATTGGTGTTTAGATAGTCGACCGCCTCGCGAACCGAGGAAGGGGAATAAAACGTATCGTCAGAATTCAACCATGTGATTATCTCACCGCTCGTCATCGACCAGCCTTTGTTGATCGTGGCCGTTTGGCCCATGTTCTTGTGCGATTCCCATCTGAACCGATCGCCATATTCAGCGAGGATTTGTGAAGTCTCGTCGGTAGAGCCGTCGTCGAGCACGATGTATTCGATATTCGGGTAGTCCTGCGACAAAACGCTTTCGATCGTATCGCGCAAAAAATCTGCCTGGTTATATGCAGGCGTGACAACGGTAACGGCGGGTAAATTCTTATCTGTCATCTCACGTTCGGGCGGCTGGGCTGGAAGCGCCGCCATGATTAAAACCTGTCCAGTTTCTCCTTTTTGAAGATCGTCCTGTAAACATCATATATGAATTCCAGCTTCGTTGAGTCATTTGGGTAATCCCAGTACCACTTTGGCGGTAGAGAAAGCATCGCTTCAAATTCATCATTCGAGACGACTAGCTTCTTAGCAATGTAATTCTTATCTTGTTCGGTTTGCTCGGGCTCATATGGCGCGAACGCCAACTCTCGAACAGCGTCCTCTCGACTTATGTCCTTCGCGCAGATCTGTGAAGACAGAGTCGCCTTTCGATAGTCAATGCCGAACTTTTCGTACAAATAATATGACTGGATAAACTTTGTATATCGAGACTCATAGTGCTTGCCTCCGTGGGGCGTCCAGTCGAACTTCTCGTTTAGCAGCTTAACGGCGTGGCCTTTAATATACGGCACAAGATTAAGCGGATAGACTATTCTTATTCCCTTTATTAATTTGTAGAACGCCTCTTTCTTGTATCCAAACGTCGGAAATTTCTTTAGGCTGCGATTCCCAAACGTTTCGTAAATATGATTGAAATACTTCATATCCTTGACGTCGTAGTGCCAGCTCTTGGGAAGGATACCTTCGGTCGCCAGATTTCCGGCACTCAGAATGAATTTGATCCCGTGCTTTGCCGCCACGTAATGAAGGGCCGCCGGTATCGCGACATCGGTGGGCGTCTCGGCCTCAGGAACCGACGCACGTAAGAAAGCGAGTTGGATATCCTTGAACTCTTCCCAGTCGAGCACATAACTTTCGTATCCGATGCCTAGCTTGCGAGTGACGTTCTTTATGTTGAGAACAGCCTTCTCCGAATTCCAACCGTTGTCCATGTGCACGGCTAACGGGCGCAACCCTCGCTCCTTCGCAATGTACGCAAGATAGCTGCTGTCTGCCCCACCGCTGATGCCGATGACGCAATCGTATTCCCTGCGCCTGCCATCACGGATGATCGTTTCGAACATCCGGTCGAGGGCCTCGTCACTCTCTTTGCCGTGATAGGTATGTTGGCCGCGCTTGGCGAGGAACCCGGTACAGTGACAGCAATGTCCATTCTCATCGAAAGTTATCTCGAGGTCGGTAGTGTCCATGACACAACGGCTGCATTGTTGATAGGTTCTGGGTTGCATCAGGCGAAAGCGTTCCGATCGTGAGGAGGATTGGAATAGAGTACCAAATCGAGAGTCACATCTTCTTGCTCTGCTCTGTAGGAGAAAATTTTGTAGATCTTAGCGATTCAAGCCGACGCGCTCCTTAGGAGCGCAATGTTTACAACGGCGACGTCCTCATACCGCTCCTACGGAGCGGGTATTTCTTCGCTACTTCCTACAAACATCTCGCTCCTACGGAGCTCAAACCAAACCGTTGTGACGAGTTAGAATGCCAACTCTCCCTTTTCCGGGTAGTTGATCAAGACGCCGCGACGCTCGTCCCGGTAAACAAACAGACTTCCCGCAGCGACGGCGTTCGCCCGGCCGCTTTGATACGCTTCGGTCAGATCTTCTTTTCGCCCCGCCCCGCCAAGAGCAATGACCGGAATGCCGACGGACGTCGAGATCGACCTGATCAGCTCAAAGTCATAACCCTTCATCGCACCGTCCCGCTCCATCGACTGCACGATCAACTCACCTGCACCGTTCTGTTCCATCAGCCGAGCGAATTCAAGCGGCGTAAATCGTGTTGCCGATGAGCCACGCATCACCCAGGCTCGGTCGCCTTTGAAAAGCTTTTTCTTGACATCGATGCAAACGACGATCGTCGACGAGCCGTATTCATCCGACGCCCGTTTTATGAAATCCGGGTCGAGGCCGGCTTGCGTATTTATCACCACCTTTTCCGCACCGGCTGCAAGAACCGCCCTTATGTCTTCGAGCGTCCGAATTCCTCCACCGACGCTGAACGGCATGAATGCCTCTTCCCCGACAGCTCGCACAAAATCGAGCGATATCAACCGATCGTTCCGCGACGCTTCGATGTCCAGAAACACAAGCTCATCCGCCTTGAGATCGTTAAAGATCCTGACGGCATTGATCGGATCCCCGATATATTTGTGGTTCCGAAATCGAACCGACTTTACCAGGGCCTGATCCTTAAGTAGGAGGACCGGAATGATTCTCGGACGAAACATTACATCTCAACGAAATTTTTCAAAAGCCGTGCGCCAACGTCATGGCTCTTCTCGGGATGAAATTGAATACCGAAAATATTATTTTTCTCGATCGCCGATGGAAATCGAACCCCGTACTGCGTTTCCGCCATCAGATCGGCCGGATCTTCGAGTCTAAGGTGATAAGAATGCGCGAAATAAAATTCCGAGCCTTCCTCGATGCCCGGCATCAGCGAACCACTCTTCTTGATCTCTACCCCGTTCCAACCCATGTGCGGGATCTTGTGTCTTTCGGTTTGGCCGACATCGAATCGGATCACCCGGGCATCGAGCCAGCCGAGCCCGCTCACATTTCCCTCCTCGCTCGTTTTCGCCATTAGCTGCATGCCAAGACAGATCCCGAGGACGGGTTTCTGTTTGATCAAGACCTCCTCATTGAGTACATCCGCGAGATTCAGGCCGTTCAATTTCGACATCGCCGTGCCGAAATGGCCAACGCCCGGGAGAATTATCTTGTCTGCATTCGCAATGTCGTTCGCCGATGACGAGATGACACAGCCGATCCCTATGCGATCAAGGGTCCGCCTGATCGAATTCAGGTTTCCCGTTCCGTAATCGACGATGATGCATTTTTTTGAGCTCAAGATTTTTCGATTTCCTCGGTCTCGTCTAAGTGTTCCGTGGTACGACTTCTTATTTCGTGGTGTTTCGTGTGGTTAGTGTGTTTCGTGGTTATCTCTCGTCCTTGCTCGGACGCCGACCAGAACTAACGCACAAAACTAACCACACGAAACACCACGAAACACCACGAAACTAGAAACTAGAAACTAGAAACTAGAAACTAGAAATCATGCGTTTGCCGATCTTCCATCGCCCTGGGCCGCGATTATCTCTTCACAGATTTGAGGGAGGGTCTTTGTAATATCCCAGTTGGGATAATGAGATTTCAGCTTTGTGAGATCGCTGATGTAACAGATATGGTCGCCGATCCGATTCTTATCGCTGTACGTCGAGTCGAGTTTCTTACCCGTCATGTCTTCGACCATCGAGATGCACTCCATCATCGAAGCACTGTTCTCCCGTCCGCCGCCGAGGTTATAGACCTCGCCCGCACGCGGAGCTTTTATGAATTCCTCGAATGCGCGGACCACGTCGAAACTATGGATCTGGTCGCGGACCTGCTTGCCCTTGTAACCAAAGATCGTATAGTGCCCGCCGGTCACGATCTGCTTGACGAGATACGACAAGAATCCGTGAAGCTCGACACCCGAATGCGACGGCCCGGTCAGACATCCACCACGGAAGATACCGACGGGCATATTGAAATACCGGCCGTACTCCTGCGCCATGACGTCACCTGCCGTTTTCGAAGCACCAAACAGCGAGTGGAGCGTTCGGTCGATCCGGCATTCTTCGGTGATGCCGTTGTAGTCTTTCGGATCGGCATAGTCCCAGCGAGTCTCAAGCTCGTTCATCGGCAGCTCATTCGGGCTATCGCCGTAAACTTTATTCGTGCTGACCTGGATGAACGGGGATTCGGGAAAATTCTGTCGCGTCGCTTCGAGCAGGTTCACCGTCCCGACCGCATTGACATCAAAATCCATGAGGGCGATGTCCGCAGCCTTGTCATGCGAAGGCTGCGCGGCGCAATGAATGATCGCGTCGAACTTGTTCTCGCCAAAAAAACTAAACACCGCCTCGCGGTTCCTGATGTCGAGATCGAAATGATTAAAGCTCCGTGTCGACTCCAGCAGACGATCGCGGTTCCACGTCGTGTCGCCCTGCTCGCCAAAAAATACCGCCCGCATGTTGTTGTCGACGCCGACAACGTCATGCCCCTGCCCATCGAAAAACGTCACCGCCTCCGACCCTATCAACCCGCTTGACCCTGTTACCAATATCTTCATTTAACAATTCACTTCCAATCTTTCTTTTCGTGTCTTTCTTTTCGTGTCTTTCTTTTTCGTGTGTTTCGTGTGGTTAGTGTATTTCGTGGTTACTTCTTCGTCGTTGCTCGAAACCGCCTAGTCGTCCAAAAAACTTAACCACGAAACACACGAAACAACACGAAACAAGAAACTAGAAACCAGGAACTAAAAAGCGAGCCTTGATCCTCCGCAGCCAAAGCGGATACTTCGAACGGCAGCTTTCCATCAACGGAAAAGCAGGATCAGGTGTCCGCGGATTCGATCGCGCATCTTCGATCGCCCGCTCAAAACACGAAACATAATTATCAACCATTCGCTCGATGCCGTACTCACGTCCCGTCCGCCAGGCTGCAACGCGCATCTCATGGAGCCGTCTGCGGTCCCCCGCCAAAACCTTGATTCTATCAACAAAACCGTCGACGTCACCAACGGGCAGCACAAAGCCGTTAACGCCGTCTTGGACCAACTGCTTATTCCCGCTCTCAATGTCGGTGACGATCGGGCAGCATCCGTTGGCCATTGCTTCGACAAGTGCGATGCAGAAGCCTTCCG
>JANMUW010000206.1:0-5610 GCA_031392105.1 Acidobacteriota bacterium
TTATTTCAACGGCACGCCGCGTTCGTCCGCCGAGAGCTCGAGAAATTTCGACCCGATGTTTTTCACATCACTGGCCTCAACGACGTCAGCATTCTCGGTGCGTATCTCGCGTGGAAGATGGATGTCGCACTAGTCGGCTCATGGCATACGAATCTGCATGAATATGCCGCGACACGCCTTCGAGCCCGCCTCGGCTTTCTGCCCAGGAGTACGCTCTATGGACTGACCGGCTTTATCGAACGGAAGATCCTTGATGGGGCAAAACTCTATTACAAAATGCCGCAGCGTCTGCTCGCTCCGAATCAGGAACTGATCGACATGTTGGAGACGAGCACGGGACGGAAAGCCAACTTGATGACACGCGGGGTAGATACCGAGCTTTTTTCTCCCAAGAAACGGACTGTGAAAGACGGAGTCTTCCGATTCGGGTTTGTTGGCAGACTGCGCGCGGAGAAGAACGTTCGAATGCTCGGCGAGCTTGAAAAGCGTCTCCTTGCCGCGGGCAAGAGTAATTTTCATTTTTTGATCGTCGGCGAAGGTAACGAGCGCCAGTTCCTCAAAGAGAGTATGAAGACCGCGGAGCTTACCGGTTTTCTCGAAGGCGAGGCCCTGTCTGAGGCGTACGCGAACATGGATGTTTTCGTATTCCCCTCGGATACCGATGCGTACGGCAACGTCATTCAAGAGGCGAATGCCTCCGCTGTTCCCTGTCTTGTAACGGACAGGGGCGGTCCGAAGTTCATCGTGCGGGAAGGCGAGACGGGATTTGTCGCGAAAAATCTGGATGACTTTGTGAAGTATTCGATTGAGCTGATAGACAATCCTGAAAAGCTTGCGAGAATGAAAAAGGCTTCGCTGGATTTTGCGATGACAAGATCGTGGGACTCGGTTTTCGAGAGCGTTTACAAAACGTATAGCGAAGCGAAGGATCATCTGGCCGATATACGACGGCGCAATAAAGCAGCTAAGATCCAGGCGGACTCGCCCGCGTAACCTTGCCCGTTCCGATTTACGCTATGCCAGAAAATCGAACACTGAAATGTGCCAGTTGTAACGCTGACCTCTCGCTGACTTCGGCGGAGGTCGAGGTAGTCTGCGGAGTTTGTGGCACTTTACAGTCCATCGAACATCATGACGGTGTAGCAGAAGTTGTTGAGGTCTCGCCCGCTCCTCACCGCGTGATCGATGTTTTTCGCTACCTTGTTCGGCATCCGGTCGAAATGCTTGTGTGGCGCTGGAACTGGAAGGCTGCGTTTATGAGTGGACTCATACGAAGCCTGATTTACTTTTTCACGCACCTCAAGGCTGGCTGGCGTGCTGCCCTCGGGGCGATGTCCGTAGAGTTCCTTTTCCGGCTAGTTGTTTCCGGTTCAAGCGGATCACTCGTTCAGTCATTTCGAAACGCTTCACCAGCATGGCTCGCTACTCTTTGTGTGATGATAATGCTTCCCGCCTTTAGTCATATGATCGAGTTCACTCTGCATACGCTAAATGGCGATGTTAACAAGCGCAAGGCGATCATTATCTCGGTCAGCTTTTCCATCGTCTCGGCGTTCTTTAATCTCTTCGCGATGCGCCGGGGCGCGTTACTTGTTAAAGACGAACGAGCGGAGTCGCTCGGACAGGACCTGATCAAGATGCCGAAGCTGGTCGGTGAATTCATGTTCTATCCGCTGATCTGGCTATGGCAGCGGAAACGCGCGAAGGCGGCCGCTGCCGGCAAACCGCTGACGCCTAATCCCGAACTCGCTGAGCGCGAATCCTGATCTCTCTCCGAAATGAAATCAGTCCACATCACCAACTATTACCATAAGAATTCGGGCGGGATCAGTACGTCGTACAACAATCTGCTTGCCGCAGCCGCGCGGCATCGCCGTTATGTGCGGTTGATCGTTCCGGGTGAAGGTGAGGCGGTCGAAGACGTAAACGAGTTCGCGAAAATTTATTACGTCCCCGCAAAATACTCGCCGGTTTTCGACAAACGCTACCGGATAATAATGCCGTGGCAGTACATGGTCGACGATTCAATCATTCGGCGAATATTACTCGAAGAAAAACCGGATCTCATCGAGGTTACGGATAAGTACACACTCAGCTTGCTCGGTGTGATGATCCGAACGAACCGTTTCAAAAAGCTCGGACGGCCGATCATCGTCCATTTTTCGTGCGAGCGGATGGACGACAATATCGGATCGTTTCTCGCACAGGGCCGTTTAGGTCAATGGTTCGCACGCCGGATCATTGGAAATTATACGATCCCGAATTTCGATTATCACATCGCAAATTCAAGCTACACGGCGGAAGAATTTTACGAATCGCTCTCGCCGGAAACTAATAAGAACCGCAGCGACACTTTCTTGAACTGGTGCTGGCGTTATTTCAAAGCTCCGCGGGTCGCAGCTAACGAACGAATATTTGTTTGTCCGCGCGGTGTAGATTCGGTCTTGTTTTCGCCCGAACGAAAATCGGATCAAGTAAAGAGCGAACTGCGCGAGCGAGCCGGCATTCCAAAAGAATCTACGGTCTTGCTGTATGCCGGGCGAATCTCACCGGAAAAGAACGTCGAGCTCCTGATCGATCTGATGAACGTCTTATCGAAAGATAACCATCGTGATTATCGTTTACTTATCGCCGGAGCCGGGCCGCAGGGCGAATGGCTTCGAACGCAAGGCGAAATTCGTGCACCGGGCAAGATCAAACTCCTCGGCCATCTGGACAAGGAGACGCTTGCCGATTACTACGCCAACGCCGATGTATTCGTACACCCGAATCCGAAGGAGCCATTCGGCATCGCGCCGCTCGAAGCGATGGCGTCTGGCGTCGCAACGGTAGCACCGAATGCGGGCGGCATTTTGTCGTACGCTACAAATGAAAATGCCTGGCTCGTGGAGCCGGATGGGGAAAAGTTCGCGGCCGCCGTGCTCGAGATCGTTAACGACCCGGAATTACGCGACAGAAAAGTCGCTAATGCATTGACGACTGCGCATTCAAATACTCGCGAGGCCTCGACCGACCGCCTCTTTGCGACCTACGACGAAATTTACCGGGATTTTCAGAACAGACGTGAGCTTTTTACCGACGTCGAAAAATCGAATGAGTTCGATTTCCTAACTCTGCTGCAAGGTGAGAAGAAGTAACATACGTGGCATCTTGAAACTCCGCGTCTCAGCGACTCTGCGGTAAAATCTATCCAATGCTCGAACTCGTTTTCGCCAATCTAAAGGTCCGGCCGTTTCGCACTTTTATCAGTGTGATCGGAGTCGCGCTGGGTGTCGTTTTGGTCGTACTATTCACAGGCCTCGCCCGGGGAATGACAAACGACATGGCTCGACGGGCATCGAACTGGAAAGCGGAGATCGTTTTTACTCGGGCGGGAGCGATGGAGCTCACAAGCTCAAACGCGTCTGTCAGTACGACGTATGCACAGAAGCTTCGAGAGATCGACGGCGTCCTGTCCACGGTTCCCGTAATTCGCTACATCACGCCTGACACATCTAGTCGGTGGGGGCTGAAACAGATCGACGGAGTGGACTGGGAGCCCTTTGCCGAGATGAACGGAATGGCGTTGGTGGAAGGCCGGGAGCCGACTGCAAACAACGAGATCATTGTGGACGAACGCCAGATGCTTGACAACAAGGCGAAACTCGGCGACGCCATCTCACTTTTCGGGCGAGATTATAAGATCGTCGGGGTGTTCTCGCCGCCCTCCGGATCGCGGATAAAAATGTCGTTGGCGGCAATGCAGGAGATCCTCGAATCTCCGGGCAAATGTACATACATACTCGTGAAGCTTAACGAGGGAGCGGATGTAGATGCCGTCGCCGCCCGGATCAACGAAGCTCTGCCCGGCAACAAAATAAATTTGACACGCGATCTGGTCATCGACGCTCAGGAGCGCATTCCGGCTCTTAATACATTTCTTCGAGTCCTCGTCGGTCTGGGTGCGTTTGTCAGTACGATCTTCGTACTGCTCTGTATGTACACGACGGTCACCGAGCGGCGAAAAGAGATCGGGATCCTGAAATCTCTCGGCGCGTCCCGAGGCTTTATCATGCGAGCGATCGAAGGCGAAGCGTTTATGATCGGCGTCCTCGGCGTTCTGCTGGGTCTTGTGATTTCTCTTGCGACTTCATTTGCTATCGGACGGATATTTGACTTGGCATTCGAATTTAGTAGCGGTTGGGTTATGACGGCGATCGGAATCGCAGTGGCGGGCAGCCTATTCGGAGCGTTGTATCCCGCGTGGCGAGCCTCGACGATCGACCCGGTTGAAGTAATGGCGAACGAGTAGAACCCCGCCTGTCGATGCCGAACAGATACTAACCGCAGAAGACGCGGATAATACAAATTAGAACTTCTTTTCGATCTGCGCTATCTGTCTCATCCGCGGTTAATCGCACTCTACGCTGACCTCATGACCACACTCCAAGCGGCGGTTCAAAACCAGGCCATCTCATCGAAGCAGGGTCTGCTGCAGAGGCTTTTTGCAGTTTGGTTCGACGCGTTCGTGTATAACCAGATCTGGGAAGATCCACGTGTCGACATTCAGGCTCTACGACTCGATCAGAATTCGCGCATCTTAACTATCTCGTCCGGTGGATGCAACGTACTAAACTACTTGCTTGAAGATCCCGGCTCGGTCGTTGCAGTCGATCTCAATCGTCATCATATCTACCTGCTGAATCTCAAGCTCGCGGCTTTGAAAAACTTGCCGGCATACGAGAGTTATTTTGCATTTTTTGGCAAGGGCCGAGGCGCGAATACGGGCACTGATTATCTGAAGTACATTGCCGACAATCTCGATAAAGCCACCCGCAGATTTTGGGAATCAAACACGTTTCTTGGCGGTGTGGTTTACGGTGACCGCATCAGCTTTTTTCGAAACGCGGGGCTTTACGAGCACTCGCGCAACGGTTATTTTCTGCGGTTCTTTCACTGGCTGGCTAGTCGTTTGGGGTGCGAAGTACGTGAAGTGCTTAACGCGAAGACACTCGAAGAACAAGCCGTGTTGTATGAAACACACGTTGATCCTTTCTTTGATAGCGTTGTCATCAAGCTGATCGGGAAGCTCCCTGTAACGCTTTTCGGGCTCGGCATTCCACCACAGCAGTACGACGAGCTAAAGCGAGATCTGGCAGACGATCGCACTGTTATCGACATTTACCGAGATCGTGTCAGGCGTCTCGCATGTGATTTTCCGATACAGGACAATTATTTTGCGTGGCAGGCATTCTCGAGAAAATACGACATTCAAGATCGTCTGGCGATTCCGGCTTATTTGAAAGAAGAGAATTTCGAGATCCTCCGGGCCCGTGCCGGGCGTCTAACAACAAAGGTCGGTGCTGCGACTGACGAGATCAGGAATAATCCGAAAGGAACGTTCAACCGGTTCGTTTTTCTCGACGCGCAGGACTGGATGGATGCGGACGCTATCGCGGAGCTTTGGTCTGCTATCGCCGAGAAGGCAGAGGCAAGCTCGCGGATTATTTTCCGCACAGCCGGCTCTGCTTCGCCGATAGAAGGCAGTTTGCGGAGCGAACTGCGAGCGAGATTTGTTTACGAAAAGGAATTGTCGGAGAATCTGTTCAAACAAGACCGCTCATCGATCTA
>JANMUW010000236.1:0-6280 GCA_031392105.1 Acidobacteriota bacterium
AGCAACGGATTGACTGGAACATATCAACTCGATACCGGGCGCAGCGAAAGCACAGCGGATATTATTGCAAGCAGCCACGTCGCCGGCGCTCAGCGGCAGGACCTTGAATCGAAGCTTGAAGCGCCGGAGCAGATCGCTATCGACATTCGCGGAAACGAAGTCACGCTCGCTTCGACGAAAGCCTCGCCCGCAACATTTGTCGCCGACGGGCGTGAGAAAACGGAACAGGCTAACGGCCGAACAGTGCGACTCAAGGCAACACTGCGGGGTGAAGAACTGACGATAACGAGCCTCGGCGGCGACACGGATTACACGGTCACTTTCACGCCGATGGACAGTGGCAGAACATTGAAGGTCACCCGCCGCATCACGACCGATTACCTAAGCGAAACGGTTTTTGCGGAGAGCGTTTACAACAAGACCGAATCATTCGCCGGTCTCGGTATCGACAGAAACTCGGGCAGCGCATCTTCGGACAGCGGCACCTACTCGAGCAACGATCCGAGCGACAATAATCTTCCCAACCCATCGATCTCGCAGGCTCGGACGGGTGACTTCATCGTTCCAACCGGGACGATCATTACCGGATTGCTTGATTCGTCGATCGATACCAAGGTCACGCAGAACAATGACCGTTTCAAGATGACCGTGCAGTCGCCCAATGAATTTCGCGGAGCGACGATCGAAGGCCACGTGACAGGTGTCGGGCGATCGGGTCAGGTATCGGGACGTTCAAATGTTACGTTCAATTTCGAGACGATCACACTTCGAAACGGGCAGCGTTACGAATTTGCCGGATTCCTTCAGTCGGTCAAGGACCAGAACGGAAAGGAAGTTAGGGTCGATACGGAAGGTACGGCGAAGAGCGGCAGCCAGACAAAACAGACTGCAACGCGCGGCGGTATCGGTGCGGGCCTTGGTGCGATCATCGGCGCCATTGCAGGCGGTGGTAAGGGCGCGGCGATCGGTGCGATCATCGGCGGCGGTGCCGGAGCTGGTTCGGTTGTCGTCCAGGGCCGTGAGGATCTGCAGCTAATGAAAGGCTCGATGATCACCGTGCAGTCGACATCGCCGAACGGATCGGCGAGACGTCTTCCGCAAGACAATTAATTTTTGGTGAGTGGTCTCCCGCTTTGGCGAGAGATTTTCTCACATGAGTTGCCTCCCGCTTCAGCGGGAGGGCGACCTTGGGAATTTTCTTGGCTTTAGCCGAAACAGTTCGGCTAAAGCCTTTTTCTTTCTCACATGCACCTCCCGCTGAAGCAGAAGGCAACTCGTCAAAGCCATAGCGGGCGAGCTCGCTCGCAATGATGGATTGCCCGTCTTTTTTTATTTGTCTATCATTTCCTATCCGCGTCATCGGCGTACATCCGCGGCCAAATTCATATGCGCGAACTTCCGGAAGAAATCGAACAGTATCGTGATCGCAAATGGCGGCGTGAAGATGCGCTGAAGATCGAGACAGCCGAGCAGGCCGAAGCGATGGTCGAAGAGCTGGGATTTTGTCTCGGTCTAACCGATGCGCGAAAGAATCTTCCATCGTTTTACATCGCCGTATGCGGACGGCGCGACGCGCACATGCCGCGAAATGTTCAGAAGGATCCCGAGGCGAGCGCCGCGTGGGTTTTAAAAGACGAGGTCATCGCCCGAGGGAAGGTCTATTACGCAAAGCTCGTAAAAGGGCATTCGATGTTTCTTGCCCCGCGAATGATCCCCGTATTCAATGCAATCTGGGGCGTGCCCAAAACTCGCGAGGCAAAAGACTTATCTGGCAGCGCTAATAAGATCCTGAAAGTGCTCCGCAAAGAGTGGGAGATGGGATCCGCCGATCTTCGCGCCGAAGCCAAGATCACGACGCGGCCGCGATTCACAAAAGCGATGGACAAACTTCAGAAGACAATGAAGGTCGTGCCGCAGGAAGTTCTCTATGTACCGAAATTCACATACCTCTGGACGCTCGCCGAAACTCGCTTTCCGAAAGAGATGAAAGTAAAGATGTCGCGCGACGATGCGGTGCGAGAGTTAGCTCGCTGTTATCTTTCGATGTGCGGGATGACCCTGCTCGGCGACCTGTCGCGCGCGTTCGGTTTCTATCGATGGGAATCGGGCCGAGCGAATCATCAGTTGGTTGATGAGAAATTCGCGGAGAGATTGGCGACGGGCGTGTATAAGTTGGATCGGATCTTTCATTAGCCCGCGTACGCGAGCGACAACATAAAGCCCCCGGCGTGAGCCGGGGTTCAAACCGAGTACCGCGTGAGCTCGCGTATGCGAGCGGCAGATCCCGGTTACAGTCTTGCGCTCGCTACGCGAGCTTCGTCTTTTTTACGGTCCTATCCCCGGGCCTACGGCCGGGGCTTTATGCTGTCGCCGTCTACGACGGCTATCCGAACTAATCCTGCCTCGTTATCAACAAATGCATCGCACGCTCACCTTGCACCCACTTTTCACATTCGTAACCGAGCCGGCGCATATCCAGGCCTTCGAATAACTTCTCGCCGCGTCCCATAAAGATCGGACGGATAACGAGGTGCAGCTCATCAAGCAGACGTGCGGCGAGAAACTGCTTGATCGTCGCCGGCCCACCGCCGATGCGGACGTCGAGATCGCCCGCCGCTTCTTTCGCTTTTTCCAGCGCGGAATGAATGCCGTCCGTAATGAAGTGGAATGTCGTCCCGCCCTTCATCTCGATCGGCTCACGCGTATGATGCGTCAGAACAAACGTCGGAACATGATACGGCGGCTCATCGCCCCACCATCCTTTCCAATCGTCGTTCGGCCACGGCCCGCGGATCGGCCCGAACATATTTCGGCCGAGTATCCACGCACCGTTGCCGGTCATGCTCTTCTGCGAGAAGTCGTCATCGATACCCGTCTCGCCACCTTCCAGTCCATGCTGATCACGGAATGTCTTCGTCTCAAAAAATGCGGACATCAGATCCGGTCCGTTCACACCGAGAGGATTGTTGATGTCCTGATCGGGACCTGCGGAATAGCCGTCGAGTGAGATTGCGACATTGCTAACGTGAACTTTTGACATAAGAAAAATTTACCCGTGACGCAGACGGATGTTCAAATCTATGAGGACAAAAATTCTGGGACTCAAGGCCGATAACCAATTTCGGTAGATTCCAAAAAAGAAAGTCGCCAAAGGCGACCAACATTAAAGCCTAGGGAGGAGCGAGTAAAACGAGCGAATCCCTAGGTTGCGAGGAGAAATGAAAAAGCTCGCTGAAGGCGAGCCACATGTCGTTGTTCGTCGCCTTCAGCGACGGATCTTATGTCGTCGTATACCTAGGGTTTCGTTCGCTTCGCTCATTCCACCCTAGGCTTTATTGTCTGTCGCCGTTGGCGACTTTGCTGTGATTCCTGGATAACGTCGGCAAATTCGTCAAAGGAGGTTGTATTCCTCCAGCGCGTCCTTCCAAATGACATCGCTGTTCTCGCGGAAGTAGTTGGTAAGGATGGATTGCATTTCACCGGAATCAAAGTCGTTCGCTTCGGCTAAGCGGATCCATCTCTGAGACGTTTCTGAATCCATCGCCCGGGCTCCCGGTGTGTGACAGCAGCCATACAGGTCGAACGAAACGCGAAGTAAAGTTACGCAACCGCTCTCATCCAGATCAAAATCCGCAAACACGCCGTCGTCCCGAAGTCCTAGACACCAACGAGATGGTCGACTGTCGGGCATGTCATCGAATTTTCGAATCTCGATTGACACGGATTAATACTTCATCAATTCCTGCACAGCCTTCTCCACATCTTCAGACTGCGGCAAAATAAAATCCTCGACCTGTGGAGCGTAGGCGACGAACGTATCGGTTGCACCGACGCGGCGGACGGGAGCGTCGAGGTATTCGAAAAGCTCGTCGGAAATTCGTGCCGCGATCTCGGCGCCGTAGCCGTATGAGATCGGATCTTCGTGGGCGACGATGACGCGCGACGTTTTCTTCACCGAATCGGCGATCGCTTCCCAGTCGTATGGCACGAGCGTGCGAAGATCGATGATCTCGACGGACACGCCCTGCTGTTCGAGACGTTTTGCCGCCTGATTGGATCTCTCTACGAGCGCGCCGAATGTAATGATCGAAACGTCGTTTCCTTCGCGAACTTTTTTCGCCTTGCCGAACGGGATCAGAAAATCCTTCGACGGATATTGTGACTTGTTGTAGATCTGGCGATAGAGATGCTTGTGCTCGAGGAATAGGACCGGATCGTCGCAGCGGATCGCTGTTCGCAGCAATCCGTTAGCGTCGAGCGCGGTTGACGGATAGGCGATCATCAAACCGGGCGTGTGCGAGAAAAGCGTCGTTCCGGATTGCGAGTGATAAACCGCACCGCCTTTCAGATAACCTCCGACCGGGACACGCATTACCATCGGACATTTCGTATCGCCATCCGAACGCCAGCGTGTTACCGCAACCTCGTTTCGGATCTGCATCATTGCCGGGAAGATGTAATCAAAGAACTGGATCTCAACGACCGGTTTCAGATTCCGGATCGCCATCCCAACGGCGCGTCCGACAATATTCGCTTCTGCTAGCGGAGAATTGAAAACCCGCGCGGAGCCAAACTTCCGCTGCAGGTTCGCGGTCACTTTGAACACACCACCTTTGCCCTTAACGGTTTCGAGATACTCTTCGCGCGAGCAGTCGGCAACGTCCTCACCAAAGACGACGATGCGCGGATCGCGTTCCATCTCTTCGTGCATGCAGCGGTTGATGAGATCAACCATCGTGCCGGCATTACCTGAAAGCTCGGCTCCGTCTTCAGTATCGAACAGTTGTCTGTCCGTCGGGTCAACATCCGGCGAGAAGACATTTCTGAGCGCCGTCTCAGGTGCCGGCTGCGGAGTTTCGATCGCGATGTCTGCCGCCTTATTCACTTCCTCGTCAACTTCTTTGCGCAACGCTTCGAGCTGCTCGCTCGTCGCGATGCCATCGGTCATCAGGAATTCAGCGTATGTTTTTATCGGATCGATCGCGGCATCAGCTTGTCGCTCTTCGTCGGGACGATATGTCTTTTCATCATCAGACAACGAGTGCGAATAAGGGCGGATCACTTTTCCGTGGACGAATGCCGGGCCTTTGCGGGCTCGACAGTACTCGACGGCGCGTTTGAAAGTTTCGTACGACTCGAGCGGATCCGTACCGTCGCACTTCTGTATGTAGAGATCGGGAAATCCGGCAACCAACTTCGAGATGTCACCGCCCGCCGTTCCAACTTCGACCGGCACCGAGATCGCATAACCGTTGTCTTCAACTACGAAGATCACCGGCAGTTTCAGATTGCTCGCCGTGTTGAGTGCTTCCCACCATTCGCCTTCGCTCGTGGTGCCGTCACCGACAGACATGTAGACGACCTCATCGCCTTTGAATCCGACGATCTTATTCTGCAGGTCTTTCACAAGCGACGCACGGTACGATGCTTCAGCCGCTCCGACCGAATGCAGCGCCTGCGTTCCGGTACAAGATGATTGCGACGGCACGTTCAGATCTTTGTGTCCCCAGTGCGATGGCATCTGACGGCCATGCGAGTTCGGATCGATCTCAGCTCCGACCGCCGAGTAGAGCATCTCCTGCGCCGTCATCCCAAGCCCGAGCATCAACGCACGATCGCGGTAGTACGGAAAGAACCAATCGTACGCCGGCTTCATCGCGAGGGCGGCCCCAACCAGCATCGCCTCGTGGCCGGCGCCCGAAATTTGGAAGAAGATCTTGTTCTGTCCTTTTAGCTGGATCTCTTTGTCGTCGACCCGGCGAGACATGTACATCGTGCGGTAGAGGCCGATGAGCGTCTTATTATCCAGTCCACGGCGTTTGTCGATGCCGGTGGCGGCGGCTTTGGTCTCGCTCGACGGTTTCTCGGCGGCCGCGCCTTTTGCGGTCTGCTGGCTCTTTTTGTCCTCGTTATAGCCGTCGGCCTCCGTCGTCTTCGCTTCTTCGGCTACGACGATCTTGCCGTTTGTTTTGCCGTTCTTTTTGCCTGTTTTCTCTGCTGCAGTCGCCATTCGATAAGGTTCCTTCGGTCGGGTATTAATGCTCTCGGGGCAAGGTATAAAGATAGCAAATACAGGCGAAATGCTGAAGTCGAAGAAAGAGCGGGGGCAAGCCCGCCTTCCGGACTTGCGAATGTGGTTAGGGCCGGACGATTATCTGAAATCTCAGTTGGTAAAGTCTGTTTAGTAACATTCGCAAGTCCGGAAGGCGGGCCTGCCCCCGCTCTTTCTTTGACTTCAGCATTTCGCCTGTATTTGCTATCTTTATACCTTGCCCCGAGA
>JANMUW010000249.1:0-8949 GCA_031392105.1 Acidobacteriota bacterium
GATCTCGGATTTCGGATTTCGGATTTCGGAAGAGAGAACCACCCCGTCAGCCGAAGCGGCTGCCACCCCTCCTTCGGTAGGAGGGGAGTCATCTTGATTTCGGATCTCGGGTTTTGGATTTTGGATTTCCGAAGAGAGAACCACCCCGTCAGCCGAAGCGGCTGCCACCCCTCCTTCGAAAGGAGGGGTGTTTTTGTTTGCCAGCTCGTCAGTGAACAACTCAACTACATGTTTATAGCCGTGCTTCGCCGAGGCCATCGCTTTAACGACGTTGCCAGCGTACTGCGGATGGTTGTCGCCGTAGTAGGAAATGAACTTACCTTCGTGTTCGTAGGAGGTGAAGAAACCGGGTTCACCTTTCGCCGCTTCAACGGCGTGGAGTTTTCCATCTCCGTCGCGCTCGAGCTTGTGCGGAAGAAAGAACTGGCGCCATTCATCGAGCTTGAACGTTCCCGGCTTTTCTTTTTCATAGATCACGTTCGGCGATGTGCCTGCAGCGACGCATACAGTTCGCGCCGGAAACTCAACCATCTCGCCCGTCTTATCGAACTTGCCCGTGTCGGCATCGTAATTCAAACGCTCGAAGATCAGTGCCTTTACCGCGTTGAATTCATCAGGCACGGCTTCGGCGGGATTCATGCACTCGACAAAGTTGATGCCTTCTTCAAGCGCCTTCTGCACTTCTTCGTGGTTCAAACGATAAGCCGGCGAATCCTGGAGACGCTTTCGATAGATGAGCGACACGCCGCCCCACGATTGCACAAGCGGCACGAAGTTCGGTTCTTCGCCCGCAGCGGCGGCGCGTGCGCGCTCAGCTCGAACGGCGCGGCCGTGATCGAGAAACTCCCGGATCACCATCAGCTCTTCCGGATCGAATTGCTTCATGACCTGAGTTTCGCCGAACTCTTCGATGACCTGCTCGTATTTCCCGAGCATCTTCTCGACCTGCACGGGATAATATGCGAACAATTCCGTTGCCGTATCGATACCCGTCAAGCCGCCGCCGATGACGACAGCAGGTAGCCGAACCTGAAGATTCGACAACGTGTCTTTCTTAAACGCACCCGTCAGCTGCAACGCCATCAGGAAATCCGAAGCCTGGCGAATTCCACGGATAAGATTGTTCTTCATCGGGACGATAGTCGGTCGGCCGGCTCCGGTCGCGATCGCAATATGATCAAAACCAAAATTCCACGCGTCCTCGATCGTCAGCGTTCCACCGAACCTAATGCCGCCGTATGCGCGAAACTGCTGTCGCCGCATCAGAATCAGCTGCATCATCGTCAGGAAGTTTTTGTCCCAGCGAACGGTGATCCCGTATTCTGACACGCCACCAAAGCCGGATAGCACTCGCTCGTCGAGCGGTTCGGTTATCTCGGAAATATCTCGAATGGGTTTTGGCGTTTGTTTCCCGAGATCGCCTGTCCAATCGCCGGGCAGCGGTTCGATCTTTAATCCATCGACGCCGACTACGCCGAAGCCTTCGTTCAGCAAGTAATGCGCGAGCGTATAACCCGCCGGCCCGAGACCCACGACTAAAACATTCTTTCCGTTGTACGGCAACGCGTATGGCCGATCCGGGTTGAGTGGGTTCCAACGCGTGAGCAGGCTATAGATCTCGAAGCCGTACGGCAAGTTGAGCACATCGGTCAGCGTATGCGTTTCGGCGAGCGGAATGTTGACCGGCTCCTGCTTCTGGAAAACGCAGCCCTTCATGCAATCGTTGCAAATCCGATGGCCCGTCCCAGCGCACATCGGGTTGTCGATCGTTACAAGAGCGAGCGAGCCGATCGAGTCGCCCTGCTTCTTTAGCAAGTGCATCTCCGAGATCTTTTCGTCGAGCGGGCAGCCATCGGTCTTGATCCCAAGCGGATTTCTTTTTACCGAACCGTCCTTTTCGTGAAGGCCCGTCGAGCACGAATCCTTGTCGCGTTCATGACAGATCAGACAGTAATCGATCTCGGCAAGAGCATCGCGCATCGTGCCGCGATCGTCCGTCAACTTAAAGCCGTCACGTCGACGCATTTCCGCGTCGAGTCCGCTCATGACATTAGGGTTCTTCTCGATCGGATGGATGAGATGAACGAGATTCTGATAGTCGAGCGGATGCGGAGTCTTAAAAGCTTTCCAGCGCTTTTCTTTCTTGAAGAATTCGGCGGCTGACCACGCTTCAATTAAACGAAGCGCGGCTTTGACCTGGAGCAGATCACCCGTCGCGTCGAGTTCGAGTACGAACTGCGAGAAAAGTTTGCCATACGCTTTGTCTTTCAGCTTGTCGAAAGCTATGTGAAGCTTCTTGATCGTTTCAGTGTCGCGAGGCGAGAGGTCAGATTCCTTTGTGAGGACATCCTCGGCATCGATGATCCGCGCCGCGATCTCTGCAATCCCCAGTTCGTCGTCCCAAACGAGGGTCTCATCGAACGCATTGTTCCGTAACTCGGTAAGGGCCTGCGAGACTTCGTTATGATCAAGCGCCGACAAAACCTCCGGCGTGAACGTCTTCGCCGCGCGTCTCTGAACAAAGAACTTGTATTTCCAGATCGGATTCTGTTGAAGGATGTCGCGCTCGAGCTCGGCCGTCTCGCGGGTTATGCCGAACATACGGGCAATGAAATCAGACAAGAACGGAGCCGAGTCGGTAAGGATCTTCGAAGCCACGCGCTTTTCAAATCCATGTCCGCCGTTATCGATATATTTCTTTAGGGCATCGTGGAGCACGGGTTCCTTTTCGGCCACTTCGGCGTAAAAGGCGCGGGCCAAATCGGCCAACCTCGCTGCGTCGAACAGATCGGAATAACTAAAGCCGGGAATACCCAGAGCAAAATTGGACTCACTTACGAGGTTTTCGGACGATGAATTCATGACAAGACTCTACGGCTTAAAATACGCCTGAAATTGCAAACATGCAGTATAACACTCGGGTCTTAGGCCGAACAAAGGCTCGATTTTATCGGATGGTCGCGATATCGGCGGCAACGTCCGGCGAAGTACAAACCTCTAAAAATTTCGTGAAAGTTGCAGTTGGATATGTTATAAACACAGGTTCGTCTCCGATAATCGGGTAGTTTCTCCCGTTTAGCAGTATTTAGATGTATGGAACAAGATCAAAGGCTGACCCCCCTGCCGAAATCGCTTGATTTGCGCTCGCCGAAAACCGAGTATCCGGCCTCATATGCCGGGTTTTACGACGACGAGGTAAGCGAGGGCCGCCGCTCCCTTCAGCAATATTTCAACATTGTTAAGAAAAGACTTCTGATTATCCTCGCGTTGACGACTCTCGCGACGGCCGCCGCGGCATTTTACATGTATGGAATGCCGTCCCAGTATCAGGCGACGACGGAGATGGTGATCGAGCCCCGCAAGCCTAAGGTCCAATCCAAAGAATCGATCAACATCAATTTCGGAAACGACGCGAACTACTACAACACCCAGTTGGAGCTTTTGCAGAATAGCGACCTGATGAAAGATGTCGTTATACGTTTGGGCCTCTATAAGGATCCGGATCTGTTTGGGAACGAACAGCGGGGAATTCTGTCGGGTCTTCGGTCGATCTTCTCGAGCGGCAAAGACGCTACAGCTTCGGACACCTCTTTGCCGATTATAGAGGATGTGCCGGGGACCAGCCGCGCCTCGCAGATGGTCCAGCTTACGAGCGAAGAGAAGTCTCGAGTTGATTTATACGCAGCGATGCTTGCGGGACGGCTAAATGTAACTCAGAAAGAGCGAACGAATCTTGTTAACGTCAGTGTAACCACGCCGAAACCGGAATTGTCGGCACGGGTTGCCGACAAGGTCGCTGAAGTCTTTATTGACAAAGACGCTGAGCGAGAGACCGAAGGTGCGCGACGCGCTTATGAAGATCTGACCAAGTCGATCGAAGACCTCGGAAAAACCATTACCGAACAAGAAGCTGACCTTATCAGCTATATGCGATCAAGCGGCCTGCCGCTACAAGAGAAGGGACAAGACCTCTCGGCTTCGCGTTTACAGTCGATGAGCGAGACCTGGCTCAAAGCGATGGAAGGACGCCGTCAGCTCGAAGCCAGGTACAACGCCGCAGTCCAAGCCAGCAGCCGCGGCGAGGGAATGAACATTCCCGACTTGTACGAGAACAAGATCTTTCAGGACACGATGCGTTTGAACACTGAGCGAAAGGCAAAGCTTCAGGATCAGATACGCGACATCGAGAAAAAGATTCAGGAAGCAGAGGCGGAAAAGGCCGAGCTACTGGTCAAATACACGCCGGAGTATTCGCGAGTAAAAGCTATTGAAGAAAGGATCGGTTCACTGCAGTCGACCAAAGTAAAGACCGAGAGGGAAGTAAGCAGCATAATCGATCAGGATCAGAAGAAGATCGAGAAGGATGCGGTCGGTGGAGCTCTCGTTGCGTTGCGTTCGCAACTGTCCGCCGCTCAAAAGCAGGAAGCTCAGGCCCTCGGATCATACGAGACTGAAGCCGCCCAGGCTAATGTTCAGGGCCAGGCCCAAACAGAATTGACGACCAAGAAGCGTGCGATCGAGACGAATCGTAATCTGCTCGACACGTACACGCAGCGACAAAAGGAGCAGGAGCTGGCAATTGCCAGCGGCCGTCCGGAGAATATCAAGATAGCTGCAAACGCGGTTACGCCTTCCGCTCCGATCGGGCCGCAGCGAGCACGAAATATTCTTGTCGCTTTTCTCGTTTCGTTCGCGGTTGGCATCGGCCTCGCGTTCCTGCTCGACTATCTCGACGACTCAGTCAAGACCTCGGATGACATAGGCCGGCATCTCGGCCTGCCGACGCTTGCTCTTATTCCGCATCACCTGGGTTCCGAGAAGCGCCGCCTCTCGCTGGCGTCAGCTAACGGCAATGGGGTAGGGAACGGCATGGCCTCGACGGGTCTCATCACGTTGGATGAGCGGCGCTCGCCGATGGCGGAGGCGTATCGCCACTTGCGAACGTCGCTGTTGTTCTCGTCGGCCGGAAAACCGCCGCAGTCGATACTTGTAACGTCCTGCCAGCCTTCTGAAGGCAAGACGACAACGGCGATCAATACCGCAGTCACGCTTGCCCAGGCTGATGCTGATGTTGTGATCGTGGATTGCGATCTGCGACGCCCGCGGCTGCACAACTATTTCGATCTCGAGAATTCGCAGGGCCTGACGAACTATCTTTCGGGTGAGCGGAACACCGAACACCTGATCAAAACGTGCCGCGAGCTTCCGCGTTTGAAGATCATCACGAGCGGCCCGATACCGCCGAATCCGGCCGAGCTTCTCAGCTCCAACGAGATGAAGAATTTGCTTCAGTTCCTGCGCGGGCGCTATAAGCACATCATCATCGATTCGCCCCCTGCGATTTCCTTTACGGATGCTGCGATACTCTCGACGCTGGTTGATGGCGTTGTGCTCGTCGCAATGGCCGGTAAGAGCTCGATTCACCTAATGCGAAGACTCAAACATCGGGCGGGCAATATCGGTGCACGGATCTACGGCGTCGTTTTGAACGGAATAAAAGCGGGTTCGATGGAATACGACTACTACGGGTCCGGTTACTACGAATACTACGCGAAGAGTGCGGCTGACGAGGCGACTCCCGTTATGGAAGAGGCCGGTTCGGTTCATAGTACGAAGCCTTAGTCGGAAAGCGGAAAGCAGAAGGCGGAAGGCAGAAAGCAGAAAGCAGAAAGCAGAAAGCAGAAAGCAGAAAGCAGAAGGCAGTAGGTTGTATTTGACTTACTGCCTTCTTGTTTTTGCGACTGCCAACTGCCTACTGCCTACCGCCTACTGCCTTCTGCTTTCCGCTTTCCGCTTTCATCTGAAAGAAACTCCACCAGAGCCTGTTCCCAGTCGGGGAGCGGCCGAAGCCCGAGTTCTTCGAGCCTCACACTTGCGAGCTTCGAGCTGACGGGACGCGGGGCAGGGCGTTTGAGATCATCATTCGAAACCGGCTCGATGAGACCCTTATCAAATCCTCCGATCTCACAGACCTTATTGGCGAAACCTAGATAGCTGGTTCCCGTTCCGGAATTCGCGATGTGAAAAATACCCGATGTCTTTTTTTCCGCAAGATCGCGAAGACGTTCGGCCAGGTGGTTTGCGAATGTTGGCGTACCATAGGCGTCCGAGATCGCCTTTATCTTTTTACCTTCAGCGAGCAGATGGTGCATAACGCTCAGGAAGTTTGTACCGCCATGGCCGTAGATCCAGCCGGAGCGAACGACAGCGGATTCGCTATTGGCCTCAGTCGCAGCAAGCTCGCCTTCGTATTTCGTTTCCGCGTACACTCCGCGCGGGTTTGCATCATCATTCTCGGTATAGAAACCCGGGTTCGAACCGTCGAAAACATAATCGGTGGAGATCGTCACAAATCGCGCGTCGGTTTGTTTAGCTGCTTCGGCAAGATTGCGTACGCCGACGGTGTTCGCATCCCGCGCGGCGTCCTGTTTCGTTTCGGCGCCGTCTACATCGGTGAATGCGGCACAATTCAAAACAGCGTCGGGACGATGAGAATTAAAGGATTCAACGACGGAGCTCTTATCAGCGATGTCCAATTCCTGTCGAGTCAGAGCGACAACATCATCGCCGATCCGTCGACAGTGTTCGATGGCCGCTCGCGCGACCATTCCATTTGCTCCGGTTATGAGGATCTTCATTAACTAAAAACTAGAAACTAAAAACTTAGAACTAAGAACCAAAGGCCAAAAACCAAAAACCATGAACCGACGGCGGACCCATCATCTTTGCTTCAAGGCGCTGCCATACATCGTCTTGTAATAATTTCGATAGTCGCCGTTCCGGATATGATCGACCCACGCCTGATTATTGCGATACCAGTCGATCGTCCTATTCAGCCCTTCGTCCCATGTCACGAGCGGTTTCCATCCCAACTCGGTTTCGCTTTTTGTCGGATCGATCGCGTAGCGCCGATCATGGCCAAGCCGGTCGGTTACGTAGGAGATCAGACTGTGAGGTTTGCCGAGCGCATCCAGAAGCGACTTAACGACATCGATGTTGTACTTCTCGTTTCGCGAACCAATGTTATAAACCTCACCCGAGCGTCCCTTTTCGTAAGACTTCCAGATAGCTCGGCAATGATCATCGACAAAGATCCAATCGCGAACGTTCTTGCCGTCTCCATATACCGGGAGCGAATCATCGTTCATCGCATTTGCGATCATCAGTGGGATCAGCTTTTCGGGAAATTGACGCGGCCCGTAGTTGTTGCCGCACCGGGTGACAACCGTGTCGATCCCAAAAGTTTCACGCGCCGCGCGGACGACAAACTCCGCCGATGCTTTCGACGCGGCATACGGAGAGTTAGGCTGCAACGGCGAGTCCTCGGTAAAGTACTCTTCGCTTTCGTCCGGCAGGCTTCCCATCACTTCGTCGGTCGAGATCTGCACGAACCGGCGGACATTCTTCGCACGTGCCGCGTCGAGCAGGACCTGCGTACCGATGATATTTGTTCTTAGAAATTCGTCCGCTGAGTGAATACTGCGGTCGACATGAGATTCGGCAGCGAAATTAAAGACAGCGTCGCAGTCGACGGGGAGAGCGTGCAGGACCGCCTCGCGGTCACAGATGTCGCCCTTAACAAATTTGTGGCGATTCTCATCAACGCCCGCGAGATTTTCGAGATTTCCCGCGTAAGTAAGCGCGTCGAGATCGACGATCTGGATGTCGCTGGTTTCTTCAAGGACGAGCCGGACGAATGCAGTACCTTTGAATCCCGCGCCGCCGGTTACGAAGATGGTTCTCATAAATTCGTAACGTGGAAAAGTGAAAATGTGAAAATGTGAAAAAGTGAAATTACACTGCTTCTGACCTTTTCACATTTCCACATTTCATTTTTTCACATTTTTACCATTCAACGTTCAAGCTGCCGCATCTGGCGAAGCATCAGCTCCGCATATTTTTTCGGCGAGTCGATACCATTCAAAATAATCTTTCCGCCATCCTCGCTGGCGTTGTCGATGATGACGTTGCCCATGCCAAGCATTCGTTGTGTCATCGTCGCAGAGACAGTCACATCCTGGATTCGCCGCAGCGGAATATTCTGGGTTGTTCGCGAGATCAAACCGCGATCTATCTCAATTGTCGTGTCCGTCAGCGTATATCGAACCAGTTTTTTCTTAAGGTGAAAGTAGGCCGGGATCAACATTGCCACGATAACGATAATGATTCCGAGGACAACAGTTCCCGGTGGCGTTAGACCCATGAGGCTGCCGATAACTACGGCCGCCACGAATGCAGAAAGAAGTGCTACAACGTAACCCCCATATACGAACTTTAACGTCGGAGTTATCGAGAAGATACGGGCTGAGTCGTCCGACGCTGAGTAACCCGTTTCAATGGACGCGTTCTTTCTCATGGCGACGCGCGTTTCTTCTTCTGCATCGAACGCCCGCCCGCATTTCTGACAATAAGCCGCGTCATCCGCGTTCTCTTTTCCGCATGTGCTGCAAAACATAAGGTGTCTCGGGCAATGATACAGGAACAATTGCGTCAAACAAAAAAGCGGCCGGTTTGATCCGGCCGCTTATCATAAGGACAACTGGAGAAGAGGAACTCACGCCAGCATCTGAAATATTATTGGTTCATTAACATCATCTTGCCGTCAGCCGTTCGTACCGCAAGGACGCCCGGCTCGTAGACCGCCAGCGACCGCGATTCTCTTTGCTGAAGCTTTGCGGACTGGCTATTGATCGGCCGTGCGTTATGAACGTAGCGACCATCCGAGATCGAATTATATCGCGACGTTATCCGGCGAACGTATTCCTGCGTTTCGCGATACGGAGGTATGTTCCACCCGTACTTCATAACAGCACCTTCGCCCGCATTATAGCCCGCAAGAGCTAGCACGACGTCGCCCCTGAAGGTGTCGAGTAGCCACCGCATGTATCGCACGCCGGCGTCTATATTTTGCCGGGGGTCGTAGATGCTGGTTACGCCGAAGCGTCGAGC
>JANMUW010000306.1:0-4263 GCA_031392105.1 Acidobacteriota bacterium
CACCTCGAGAACAGAACCTTTGACGACATAAAACGCCTCGATGCTGAGCTTGGTGCGGCAGGGACGAGATTCGATTATTACTGTTGGGACCTCTACGCGAAGGTCGGACAGGAATATCAAAAGAACGAATCCCTGAAAGAGAAACGAGCGGAGATCCTTCACCTCCTTGAGGAGGGCAACAACGAAACCGCCGAGCTTGCGGATTATGTCGCGACGCGAAATGTCGAGTGCATTACCGACACGATGGAAAGGCTGTCCATCCGCTACGACCTCCTACCTCGCGAGTCTGAGATCCTGCACCTTCATTTTTGGGACAAGGCATTCGAGCAGATGAAAAAGCTTGGTGTCATCCAGCTTGAAACCGAAGGCAAGAACGCCGGCTGCTGGGTAATGCCGCTCGATACGCACTCCGGAACGGACGAGCACGAGGCGGACAAGATCCTTGTTCGTTCGAATGGAACTGTAACGTATACCGGGAAAGACATCGCCTATCAGATGTGGAAGCTGGGAATTCTCGGGATGGACTTTTTCTACCGTCCATTTCACACCTACATCGACGGAAGAGAGGTTTGGATAACAACCTCGGATAAGACCGAGGATGTCGCGGCTCCTGAGTTTGGCCACGGCGAGACGATCTATAACGTGATCGACTCTCGCCAGTCGTACACGCAGGATGTTGTTAAGAAAGGTGTCGCCGCCATTTCACCGGAAAGGGGTGAACGGGCGAGCATCCACCTCGCATATGAAATGGTCGCCCTCTCGCCCGCGGCTGCCGTTGAGCTTGGCTTCGTTATATCCGATGAGGACAAGACGAGGTCGTTCATCGAAATGAGCGGGCGAAAAGGATTGGGTGTTAAAGCCGACGATCTGATAGACCGGCTTGAGGCAGATGCTCTCGCCGAAGTTGAATCCAGGCATCCGGAAGAAGGTAGCGAAGAGAAAAGGGCGATCGCCCATCAGATCGCTGTCGGCGCCCTACGATACTTTCTGTTAAAGTTCACGCGAAATACCGTGATCGTTTTCGATTTCAAAGAGGCCTTGTCGTTCGAAGGTGAAACCGGATGTTTCTGCCAGTATTCGGCCGTCCGCGCAAATTCAATATTCCGGAAGCTCGCAGAAAATGGGGAGAATCTCGCGGATTCGACCAAGCTCGCTTCTGATCCGGAAAAGACCGCCGCGATATTCTCAGGCGAGGGCGGCGATGATATCTGGTCGATACTGATGCTTGCGTCGAGACTCGAGGAAACGGTCGCACATGCAGCGCTTCAGACTGAACCGGCCATACTCGCGAAATACACATTTAATCTGGCGAAGGGCTTCAACCTCTTCTACCATAATCATAAGATCCTGCCGGAGCAGGATCCGGTGAAGCGTGCAGTTTTGCTATCCGTCGCGGACTCGGTGCGCCGGTCACTCACGGCTGCCCTTAACACCATGGGCATCGACGTCCCGCCGAAAATGTGATTGACATGGGTCGATCGATTTTGCTACAAGTTGTGTGAATGAACTTTCAAGGAACTACCGCAGTTAACAGTTGGCGTGCCGAATCGGTTTGGCTCTGGCTGGCGCCTGCGGTGTGCGACTTGAGAGGAATTTGATCGGTTCGGTCCGTTATACAATTCCAGAGTTTTGAGTCTTTAGAACGCCGCCTTAGAAATATCAGGGCGGCGTTTTTTTATTTGTGATGAAGAATTCGGAGAAGACAGAGAGGACAAGAGAGGTAATTCCGGTGATCGACACGATCTCGGCGGACCTGCTGACTCCGCTCGGTGTTTATCTGAAGCTGTCGAAGCACAGCCAGAATTCGTTCCTACTCGAATCCGTCGAGGGAGGCGAATCACTCGCACGATATTCGTTCATCGGCGCCGATCCGAAAATGATCGTGAGCGGAAATTCAAGTCGCGTGACTATCTTCGAAGACGGCGGCGAGCGAACAGTCGAAGTATCAATGATCGATTTCCTGCGTGCTCATTGTTCCGAGCGCGTTGTTCACGGCGTCGAAGAATTACCAGCCTTCATCGGCGGAGCGATCGGTTACTTCGGTTTTGACTGCGCCGGCTGGTTCGAACCTTCTCTTCGCAAGACTGCGGCCAATCCATCTGAATCAGTATTCATGTTCTACGGCTCGGTGATAGCTTTCGATCATGCAAAGCAACTGGTGGAAATTATTTCGCTTGTCTTCGGAGATGCGGAGAACGAGAACGGAGATTCAGACGAACGCACAAAAGCGTCAGAACGAAATGCCGCGATTCGCCGAGTACTTGAAAACGACCCGGTCGAATTGCCACAAGCGACCATTCAAACTGCCGAGCGCGGCATTTTGTCAAACTGGAAACAAGCAGGATTTGAAACCGCCGTCGACGAGATCAAGGAACTGATTAGAGCTGGCGAGTGCTATCAGGTTGTGCTATCCCAGTGCTTTTCCCGCCCAACGTCCGCAGACCCGGTTTCGATTTATCGAGCAATGCGGTCGCTGAATCCGTCACCATACATGTTTCTGCTCCAGATGTCGGATCGGTCGGTTATCGGTGCTTCGCCTGAGATGCTCGTAAAGTGCACGGGTCGTGATCTCGAGTATCGTCCGATCGCCGGTACACGCCCGCGCGGTAAAACGACCGAAGAAGACGTCAGACTCGCCGAAGAAATGCGAGCCGATCAAAAAGAAGTTGCTGAGCACCTGATGCTGGTCGACCTCGGTCGAAACGATCTTGGACGCGTTGCGGAATACGGATCCGTGACGGTCGACGATCTCATGAGCGTCGAAAAATATTCGCATGTGCAGCATCTGGTCACAAAGCTGTCAGCGAAGCTGCGAGACGGGCTCGATCGCTTCGACGCACTTGCGTCATGCTTCCCTGCCGGAACCGTCTCGGGAGCGCCAAAAGTTCGGGCGATCGAGATCATCAATGAGATGGAGCCGGACCCGCGAGGTATTTATGCGGGAGCTGTCGGATATCTTGATTACGGTGGAAATATGGATATGTGCATCGCCATTCGAACGCTCGTCTTAAAGGACGGAGTAGCATACGTCCAGGCAGGGGCGGGGATCGTCGCCGATTCGGTAGCGGAACTCGAATATCAGGAGACGATCAATAAGGCACGTGCGTTACTAAAAGCGATCGAACTTGCGGAGACAAGAGCGTTGTGAGCATTCTGAGAGAGTACATCCATGCGTTCCACGACGGCCGGAATCTTTCGGCCGACAATGCTGAAGCGTTTCTCGATGAGCTAATAGACGAGATCGACGAAACTTTGTTGGGCGTTGTATTTCAAGCGTGGGATCAGAAAGGCATCGCGGCGGAAGAAATATATGAGATCGCACGGATCATGCGAGAGCGGTGCACAATTGTCACGAGTGATCACCGGAGGTTCGTCGACATTGTCGGCACGGGCGGCAGCAGTAGAAAGACATTCAATGTCTCAACTGCGGCTGCGTTCGTGGTCGCTGGTGCCGGTGTCCCGGTCGCAAAGCATGGAAACCGCGCCGCGACTAGTGCTTCGGGTAGCGCCGATGTATTATCCGCTCTCGGTGTGGAACCTGCGGTCGACGCGGCTACCGCAGAACGGTGTCTGAGCGAGATCGGGATGTGCTTCATGTTCGCGCCGAACTTTCACAGGCTCTCGCCAACTCTTGCAAAAGTTCGACGTGGCCTCGGGTTCCCAACGATCTTTAATTGCGTCGGGCCGCTCTGCAATCCGGCAAACGCACCGCACCGGTTGATCGGTGTTTGGGATCCGGAGCTCGTGCCGAAAATGGCCGCGGCGTTATCCCGACTTGGAACCGGAAGATCGTGGATCGTACACGGCGTCAATGGCCTCGATGAAATTTCCCTCGATGGCCCGACACTCGTTGCTGAAATCGAGGACGGATCCATCCGCAGATTTGAAATATCACCGGAAGATTTTGGGCTTAAGGTTGAAGCTCTCGCTGGGGTAAATGTGATTTCACCACGCGAAAGCGCGGATCTGATCCGTGAAGTTCTCGAGGGCGAACAACGAGATACCTTCGCCGAGCGAATCATTCTCGCGAATGCTGCAGCGGCGATTTATGTCGCGGATGGAGCTAAGAGTCTGCGGGATGGATTCGACGCAGCGGTCGAAAGCATCAGGAGTGGTAGAGCAAAGGAAAAAATGGTCGCTCTGGCAGACCTATCGAAAGGATGATCTCAATTCTAGAATCGATTCTGGAATCGACCCGAAAGCGCGTTGATACTGCAAAAAAAGCCGGGGATGACGCCGGACTGATCTCCGTCGCGCGCGAGG
>JANMUW010000415.1:0-4632 GCA_031392105.1 Acidobacteriota bacterium
ATCGCCAAAAAGGCAGAAGCATTTGAAATGGCGAACGAATTCGTTGATGGTATGGACGTCATGGCAGTCCGCGAAGCTACGCAACGTGCTATCGACCGTGCCCGCAATGATGGTTCGCCGACACTGCTTGAAATTCGAGCATATCGCTATATGGGACACTCGATGTCCGATCCGGGAAATTACCGAACCCGTGAAGAGATCGCCAAATATCAGGAGCGGGATCCGATCGTTCTCTTCAAGGACAGCTTGAAAGAATCGGGCGTGCTGACCGAGAAGGATTTTGAAAAGATCGAGCAGGAAGCTGTAGCGGCAGTCGAAGCGGCCATCAAGTTCGCGGACGAAAGTCCGCTTCCGAATGACAGCGAGCTTTTGAAAGACGTTTTTGCCTGATTCAGCAAGTGAACGAATTATTTGATAATCGGACCCTTCGCCTGGATTTCCCGGGCCGTGAAGGGATCGAGAGAAATTTTAGCCAGGCGGGTCAAGACTTGTTTGTCCTGTCGGTTTTGAACGGTAAGAGAGAAGGCGTCTTCCTCGACCTTGGATGCAATCATCCGATCGAGATAAACAATACCTTCCTACTCGAAAGTAATTTTTCGTGGAATGGTCTGTCGGTCGATATCGACAGTCGATATTCGGATCTTTTCAAGTTTCGAAATTCTAAGACGCTTTGGGCCGATTGTACGAAGCTGGACTGGCAAGCAGTCGTGGACACGATCGAGACCGGTGCTATCGATTATCTGTCGCTCGACCTCGAGCCGCCCGACGTGACTTTGGAGTGTTTGAAAACTATACCGTTCGATGCGGTCAACTTTTCGGTGATCACTTTCGAACATGACGCGTATCGCGCCAGAGACGAGGTTCGAACGCCATCGCGGACGCTGCTTGAAGAAAATGGTTATGTTCGTGTGTGTTCGGATGTGAGCGTCAACGGGTTCGAATTTGAAGATTGGTATTGCAATCCGGGGTTCGTTGATCGTGAGAGGATCGAAGTTTTATCAGCGAACGGCAGGGACTGGAAGGAAATAGTTTTCAATTTCGCAAATTAATATGGCTGTACTAACGATTCGCGACGCGCTGAATCAGGCGTTGCGTGAAGAAATTTTAAGAGACGAAAACGTCTTCGTCATGGGCGAAGAAGTCGCCGAGTACGATGGCGCTTACAAAGTGACACGCGGGCTCTGGAAAGAGTTCGGTGACAAGCGCGTTGTCGATACTCCTATCACCGAGCTTGGATTCGCGGCAGTCGGTGTCGGTGCGGCGATGGCAGGCTTGCGGCCGGTGATCGAGTTCATGACCTGGAACTTTTCGGTCCTTGCGTCCGACCAGATCATCAACCACGCCGCAAAGATGTTCTACATGTCCGGCGGTCAGTTCAAAGTGCCCATCGTCTTCCGCGGACCGAACGGATCTGCGTATCAGGTATCGTCACAGCATTCGCATTCGCTCGAAGCGATGTATGCAAACTTCCCTGGCTTGAAAGTCGTTCAGCCCTCGAACGCGGCTGATGCGAAGGGTTTGCTCAAGTCTTCGATCCGCGATGACAATCCTGTGATCTTCATGGAGCAGGAGCGGATGTACGGCCTGAAAAGTGAAGTTCCCGAAGATGTAGATTTTACAATTCCACTCGGTGTCGCCGATGTGAAACGCGAAGGAACAGATTGCACGATCGTCGCCCGATCAATGACCGTGCCGTTAGCTCTACAGGCGGCGGAGAAGATCCAGCAGGAATTCGATGTTTCGGTCGAGGTCGTCGATCCACGAACGATCAAGCCGCTTGATATCGAAACGATCGTCAACTCGGTGAAGAAAACGAACCGGCTCGTCATCGCAGAAGAATCGCATTCGTTTGCGTCGGTCGGAGCCGAGATCTCGCATGCCGTAATGGAGCACGCGTTCGATTACCTCGACGCGCCGGTGAAGAGGATCTCATGCGCTGAAGCCCCGATGCCTTACGCGAAGAATCTTGAGGCACTGGCGCTTCCAGATGTCGATAAGATCATTGCGGCGGTGAAGGAAGTCTGTTACCTGTAAATAGTGAAATTTCGCGTTCCAGTGATACTAGGTCTTTGCATTCTCACGGGTGTAATGGGGTTGTACGCGCAAGATACTTCACGCAGGACTCGGACGCTTGTGATCAATAAGCCCAAGGCCGATGCGAGGTTAATTGACCAAGTTGGGAATCTAACCGGTGAAGACAGAAGTGCCCGATTCGACAATCTATTTACGGAAATCTCAAACAACCCTGGTTCGATTGCTTACGTCGTTCTTTTCTGCGGTAGAAAATGTCAGTACGGAGAGATCGAGGCCCACATCCGTGGAATTGAGGTGAAGATTGGGCTCAGGAAGGTCGATCGATCGAAGCTCGTTCTTGTCAACGGTGGTTTCCGTGAGAAGTTCGACACGGAACTCTGGCTGGTTGAAAATAGCTCGGCTACACCGGAAATAAAGCCGACAGTGAATATTAGATACGTCACGTTTGCCGGCACCACGCGAAGGACGCTGGAGTATTACGATTGCTGCGACGACTATCGACCATTCTGGGAGAACCTCAAACCGTAGCGCGAATGGACAAGAAAGAAGCAATCCGTGAATACAAGCCTTCGCACCGGCCGATGGGTGTGTTCCAGATCGCGAACAAGGTTAACGGCAAGGTGTTAGTTGATTCGAGTAACAACGTCCCGGGCAGGATCAATCGACATAAGTTCGCGCTGAATCACGGAAGCCATGTGAGCAAAAGTCTCCAGGCTGATTGGAACGAACTCGGCGAGGACGCCTTTGAATTTGAGACGATCGAGCCGGTCGAACCGCGTCATGATCCGCAATACGATTACAAAGCGGATAGCGTTGGCGGATGATCGCGGCTAATCGAAAGGACTGATATTGGAAGCTAATACAGCCCTTTGACCTTTCGCACTTTTCACTTTTCACTATTCACTATTCACTATTAACAGATATGGCTGAAAAATTCTTAATGCCGAAGTTATCGCCCACGATGGAAGAGGGACAGATCTCGCGTTGGGTAAAGAACGAAGGTGACGCGTACGAGGCGAACGAGACGCTCGCCGAAGTCGATACCGACAAGGCGACGATGGAGATGACCGCGCTTCAAGGTGGAACTCTGCTAAAGATCCTGAAGCAAGCGGGCGACACCGCGGCTCTTGGCGAAGCGATCGCGATCACCGGCAAGAAGGGTGAGGACTTCGCTGCATTGCTGAGCGAAGTGACCGATAACGGAGGAAGCTTGGCGAAACAGTCAGTACCACCTGCGTCAGCGGGTGGTGCAGCGGAGGCACCCGCGGCAACGGTAGAGAATCCCGAGCAGTTGCAGCCGGAGAAAACTTCGACTGCGAAATTGGCCCCGTCCACCGCGGCAAATCCGCAATCCGCAATCCGCGATCCGCAATCCGGCAACGGTCGCTTGATCGTTTCCCCGATCGCAGCGCGTATGGCGGCCGACAACGGCATCGATCTTAGAACCGTGAGCGGATCGGGCCCGAACGGACGGATCATTAAACGCGATATCGAACAAGCTCTCGAATCAGGAGTTCAAAGACCAAAGACCAAAGTCCAAAAGCCTTTCACCCCATCGACGATCGTCGGAGCGTCCGCGTATCATGATGAGCCGACGTCGAAGATTCGTAATGTTATTGCCAGCCGGCTGACAGAGTCGATCGGCCCGATCCCGACCTTCTATCTCACGGTTGAGATCGAGATGGATAATACGCTCGCGGTGCGTAAGCAGATTAATGCGAATCTGGATGACGACGAGAAGATCAGCGTCAACGACATCATCGTCAAAGCCGCAGCGATGTCGCTGCTAAAACATCCATGGGTCAACGCCTCGTATCAGGACAAGCATGTGCGATTTTACGAACAGGCTGACATTGGAGTTGCCGTTGCCATAGAGGAGGGCCTCATTACACCTGTCGTTCGTGGAGCAAACCTCAAAGGCCTGGCGGAAATTTCAGCAGAGATAAAAGATCTTGCGGCGAAAGCAAAATCGAAAAAGCTCCAACCCGAGGAATATACCGGCGCGACGTTCTCGATCAGCAATCTCGGAATGATGGGGATCAAGGAATTCACCGCGATCATCAATCCGCCCGAAGCCGCGATCATCGCTGTCGGCGGTGCCAATCCAACCCCGGTCGTTCGCGACGGAGCGGTAGTAGTTAAGTCGATAATGAACGTGACGATGTCGTGCGACCATCGGGTGGTGGACGGTGCGACGGGTGCGAAGTTCCTTCAAACCTTCAAGCAAATGCTCGAGACTCCGGCAATGATGCTGATGTAGCTCAACTTCGTTTTTGATATCACGCAGAGCTCGCAAAGCACGCAGAGGAAATCTTATGAATGAGGAACCCGTAAGCGTTCATCTTCCAAACAACTTGTTTGCCGGAAAGACCGCGATCGTCACTGGAGCGTCACGTGGTGTCGGCCGGGCGACCGCGATCAGGCTTGCCGAGGGCGGGGCGAATGTCGTCGTCAATTATCTCAGCAATGACGTCGAGGCGCTCGAGACCGTTCGCATATGCCAGAACAAAGGTGTCGAGGCGATTGCCGTCCAGGCTGATGTTTCGGACATGGTCGACGCACAGAAGCTTGCGAAGCAATCGTTGGAACGATTCAGCC
>JANMUW010000510.1:0-2354 GCA_031392105.1 Acidobacteriota bacterium
CAAGCCCGCCTTCCCGACCTGCGAATGTAACAAAATGCTTCTAATGAAGAACAATCTAAGAAAACCGCGCACTCGAAGACTTTTATTCGGCGTGACCCTGCTTCTGATATTCACGGCCATAGTTCCGGCTCGTACTAAAACATCTCTCAACGACGGCTGGAAATTCCTCAGAGCTGATTCTCCAAATGCTGGCGAAATAGTTTTCGACGATGCAGCTTGGAAGGCCATTAACCTTCCCCACACATGGAACGTCGAAGATCCGTGGGATGACGGACCGGGTTATTACCGCGGCGCCGGATGGTATCGCCGCGAGCTTCCGCCATTAGCCTCGCTTTCCACTAAGCGGTTCTTTCTTTTCTTCGAAGGAGCAAATCAGGTTGCTGAAGTTTACGTGAACGGCCATAAAGCCGGTTCACATACCGGCGGCTATTCGGCTTTTGCGTTCGATATTACAAACCTTCTGAAACCCGGCCGAAATGTTATCGCCGTCCGCGTTGATAATTCCTTCAACGAAGACATCCCGCCGCTAACCGGAGATTTCAATTTCTACGGCGGCATATATCGCGACGTCTGGTTGATCGCGGCGGAGGATCTGCATTTCACCGTGACCGATCACGCATCTGCCGGAGTTCGGATCACAACGCCGGATATCGCTCGCGGGATAGGAACAGTCGCGGTCGATGGAACGGTCGTGAACTCCGGAAAATCGGTTAGAACTTTCGAAGTTGTAAGCACTGTTACAGACGACCGAAAGCGAAAGGTCGCCGAAAAGATTTCCCGTCTGACGCTGGAACCCGGACGCGAAACCAAATTCTCGCATTCGGGAAACGTAAAGACGCCGAGGCTCTGGTCGCCCGATTCGCCATATCTCTACACCATCCGGAACACGATACGAGAAAATGGCCGGACACTCGATGAGGTCGCGCAGCCGGTCGGATTTCGCTGGTATGCGTTCGACGGCGAGAAGGGATTCTCGATAAATGGCAAGCCCGAGAAACTGCGCGGGACGAACAGGCACCAGGATCATGCCGGTCTCGGAAACGCGCTCCCCGATCGCGTGCACGTTCGCGACATGGAGCTCATCAAGGACGCGGGATTCAATTTCGTGCGGCTCGCGCATTATCCGCAGGACCCTGCGATCCTTGACGCGTGCGATCGGCTTGGCCTCCTCGTCTGGGAAGAAACGCCGATCGTCAACTACATTACGAACTCCGCGGCTTTCGCTGAAAACTCTAAGAACATGGTCCGGGAAATGGTCCGCCAACACCGCAACCATCCTTCGGTGATCCTGTGGGGATACATGAACGAAATCTTTTTGCGTGTCCCAAAGGGCCAGGATGATCTCTATCCGGCCACCGTCGAACTGGCTCGCCACCTCAATACGATCGCCAAGGAAGAAGATCCGACGCGACCAACCACCATCGCGTTTCACGGCAACGATGTTTACAACAAGACAGGTCTCGGTGATATTCCCGACGTGATCGGTTGGAATCTTTATCAGGGGTGGTACAGCGCGACGGTCGCCGATTTCGGAAAGTTTCTCGACGATCAGCACGGGCGTTTTCCGAAACGGCCGCTCATCGTCAGCGAGTATGGCGCGAACGCGGATCAGCGGCTTCATTCCATCGAGCCGCGCCGTTTCGATTCGACGATCGAGTACCAGCGATTCTTCCACGAGTCTTACTGGGCGCAAATCCGATCGCGTGCTTATCTTTCTGGAAGCGCGATATGGAGCGAATTCGATTTTGGTTCTGAGTTCCGCGGTGAGACCATTCCGCACCTCAACCAGAAAGGAATGTTTACTTCTCGCCGCGTGCCGAAGGATATTCACTATTTCTACAAGTCTCAATTGCGAAAAACTCCTGTGGTGCACATCGCTGTCCGAGATTCTCCGAAGATCGTATCCGCCGGCCAGAATGAGCAAGCGATCAGCGTCTATTCGAATCTTCCCGAAGTCGAGCTGTTTCTGGGCGGCAGATCACTCGGGAAAAAGTCTTTCGACGACGCGCGAAAAGGCACTTGGATGGTCGGCTTGAAACCGGGGATCAACAAACTAACCGCGCGTGGAGAGAAAGGAAGAATGCTCACGGTCGACTCGGCGAGCGTCACGTTCGAAGCGCGGTCCATAACTTCAGCTGAAATAGCGGTAAACGTCGGTTCGAATGCGAGCTTTATGGATAAGGACGGTCGAGTGTGGCTCGCCGATCAGCCGTACTCTGCCGGGAGCTGGGGATATGTCGGTGAAAAGGCGAAGCGGATCTTTTCAAGGCCGCCGGATCCTAATGTTCTTGGGACAGACTCAGATCCGCTATTTCAAACGATGGTCGAGGGTCTGAGCTCTTATAAGCTTGACG
>JANMUW010000160.1:0-3513 GCA_031392105.1 Acidobacteriota bacterium
GTTCGATGCTTGTGCGCGCCGCGATTCCTGTTAGACACGACATCGCCCCGGCACGAGCACTAGGGAGTTTCAGGTGATCAGGTACCTTTGCGTTTTTGAATATCACATCGCGGAGCCGATCATCTCCGCCCGCATGGCCGCCCTCGATCTGGGGCAAATCCAACTCTTCATGCTTTCCGAAATTCTTTGTCAGGAAAGCCGTCGAATCCTTTTCGACCTCCCACGGCTGCCGCTCGTAGTCCCTCACTTCGAGCCTGCCTTTCGTTCCGTTGAATGCAAGCCGGTAGCCTTCGATCGGCATCGACGCATTGAGCGAGTAGTTCATGCTTACGCCGTTCGAATATTTTACTACCGCGGACATCGTGTCGTAGATGTCGACGTCTTCGCGGAAGACGCATCCGTCGCGATAGTATCCGTCGACGTCTTCGCATTCGGCGTAAAGCTTCATCAGACGAGGGTCTTTGGTGATATCCCAGAAGAACGGACACTGCGCCTTATGCGGGCAGGTTCGGCAATTCGTGTGACGAAACGCGCCGTTCTTACCGTACACGTTCAAGGCCCCGTAAGCATTCACTTCAACCGGATCGGCGGCGAGCCACCAGTTTATGAGATCGAAATGATGAGATGCCTTGTGCACCCAGAGACTCCCGCCTCCGGATTTTAGTCTGTGCCAGCGTCGAAAATAATCCGCCCCGTGACGCGTGTCGAGGTACCAGCTGAAATCTACCGATGTAACTTTACCGATCTCGCCCGACTGGATGATCTCCTTGATCTTCTGATGCTTCGGTGCGTACCGGTAGTTGAATGTCACGATGACATTGCGTTTGTACTTCTTCTCAGCATCGAGCACTGCCTGACATTGTGCGGCTTCGGTCACCATCGGTTTTTCGGTGATGACATCGATGCCTTTTGCAAGAGCTTTTGTGATGAACAAATGATGTGTCGAGTCGACGGTTGTAACCATGACGACGTCGGGCTTTGCCTTATCGAGCATCTCGTCGAAGTTTGTGAACGTCGGACAATTCACCCCGATCAGGTTTCGCCCGGCTTCGACCCGCTTGACGTTCTTGTCGCAGAGTCCGACGAACTCCAGCTCGTTTGAGTAACGTGCGGCGAGATCCTTACCCCACATTCCAGTCGCTCGATGTCCCGTTCCGACGATAGCGTATCGACGGCGAGTATTTACCTGCGCCGGTGCGGGCAGGGAACTCGCGACCAGAACACCGGCAGCCGCGGAGCTTGCGGTCTTCACAAAATCGCGGCGATCGATCTTATCGTTCATAAGCTCTCTACCTTGAGTCCCGCGACCGTGACGTTCTCGAGCTTCAAGCCTTTCACATTTTTTATCACGCTCTTGTTCTTGACGGTGCCGAAGTCCGTGTTCTTGATCGTGACATCGTAGATCGGAGCATTATCCAGTCCCTGCAGGTCGACCGCCCGGTTACCCGTTGTGCACTTCAGGCCTTCGACGACGTAATTGCGCATGACGGGAACATAAGAGCCTTTCGAGCCTTCTTCGTAATTAAAGTCGATCTCTACAACGGCTCGCGAGACCTGACCGACCGTGATATTTCGAAAATAAAAATTCTCGAGCTTGCCGCCGCGCGACGCATTGTTCTTTACGCGGAGAGCCGTCCAGAGATCGGCACTGTCCAGCTTGCAGTCGTGTGCGAAAAGGTTTCGAACCCCGCCTGAGATCTCGCTGCCGACAGTGATGCCGCCGTGCCCGTCCTTCATTGTGCAGTTTCGGATGATGATATTCTCGGTCGGAATATTGATCCGTCGCCCGTCATTGTTACGGCCCGATTTGATCGCGATACAGTCGTCGCCTGTGTCGAAGAAACAGTTGTCGATCAGGACGTCTTTGCACGACTCCGGATCGCAGCCGTCATTGTTCGGCCCATGCGATGCAATGCGGAGATTGCGGATCGTGACATTCTCACACAGGACCGGATGCACTTCCCACATAGGCGAATCGACGATCGTCACGCCCTCGATCAAAACATTCTTGCATTTGTACGGCTGGATGAACTGCGGCCGCAAGTAATGCCCTATCCCGAACACACGCTCGGCGACGGGTACGTTCTTGTCCATCATTTCGTATAGCCGCGCACGGGCCGGCCGCTGGCTCAGGACGTTCGCGTCTCCGCCGTATCGGGGATTGCCGTGCCATTTCCAGAAAAACGATTTTCCCTGTCCGTCGAGCGTTCCTTCACCGCTGATCGCCACGTTTGTCTGTTCGTATGCATAGATCAACGGCGACATGTGCATCAACTCCATTCCTTCCCATCGCGTGTGAACGATCGGGAGGTATGCATTTGGATCGGTCGAGAATTTTAACGTCGCTCCCTTTGAGACATGGAGATTCACATTCGATTTGAGACGGATCGCACCCGTCACAAACTCGCCGGCCGGCACCACGACACGACCGCCACCGGCTTTGCTACATGCGTCGATCGCGCTGTTTATCGCTTTGCGATTGTCGAATGTACCGCCCGCTTTTGCACCGTATTTCAGGATGTTGAAGTCGCGTTTACGAAATGTAGGTGGTTTGATGCGAGCGAGGATCTTCGGGTATTCGGTTGTCCACGGATCATCGTGATGTGCGAACGCGAATGATGGGAGCACGGCTATTCCAGCCGATCCGATAAGGAGCTCTTTAACAAACTGGAGCCGGTTAATAGTCATGACAGTATAGGGCGTTGTACTTCGACTGCGTCAGCGGTCGACTGCATTTAGCCGTGGGCTTAAGCCCACGGTCGCGTTCCGAAATAATGTCGCGTCGCGTAGCGACGCCCGATCAATTTCATTCGGCCGCTGACGCGGCGAGATGATTTCTCTGCACTTTACCGTGGGCTGAAGCCCACGGCTAAACGCAGTGGCTCGCTACGCGAGCTTTCCAGAAGCCTTCGCGAACTTAGACCCAACCTGGCCTTCCACTTCGGATGATCTTCGGTCAGCAAGTCATTCGGTCCATCGACATACCATGCGTATCCGTTGCGCCGTTCGGCTTCGATCTTCATGACGTCGTATCTAATGATCCCATCTCGGCCGATGAAGATCGGCTTCATCGATTCGATCTCGTAAAACCTCGCCCAAATCGGCGGAGCATTCTTGTCTTTGATGACAACACTGTCGCCATTGACGCGTTCCCATCGGATCCCGTCGATCTTGTTCTTGCGATACCAGTCTATTGCGGATTCGATCGCGGCCCGTATTTCGGGAGTCGCCTTTTCTTGCATTAGAAAGCGGACGATGTTGGAGCTCTCGCCGGCGGTAAGGGAAACGGGTTCGAACTTTCTCGCGGGTGCGGGTTTGAGCGTGACTTCGTCATACTGCGCCGCCCAAATGGTCTTCTTCCCCGCGGCTTCTACCTGAAGTTTCAGGATCAGGGCCACCGCCTTCGCCACCGCGGCAAGAGCTCGCGATCGCCTCGTATCTTCGACGAACTTATAATCTTCCTTACCGTTTCCGATATCTCGCAGGACTTTCAATACGCCGATCATCGCGTCG
>JANMUW010000230.1:0-2808 GCA_031392105.1 Acidobacteriota bacterium
TCGGGTCTATCGAGTCTATCGAGTTTCCTGGTCCTAACTCCGAAGGAGCGGCACAATTTGAGAGGTGTCGCTCCTACGGCGCTCGATGTGTGTTTTGTGTCCAGACCTGCCAACATGCCGCACCTCCGGAGCTAGGACCAGAGACTCACTAGACTCGCGAGACTCGATAGACTCACCAGACTCACCAGACTCACCAGACTCGCCAGACTCGCCAGACTCGCCAGACTCGCCAGACTCGATAGACTCGATAGACTCACCAGACTCACTAGACTCTCCCCGCCTTGTTCTCTAGAATTTAAACCAAATGAAAATTACGATCGGCCAGATCAATTCGACGAATGGTGATATCGTCGGCAACGTACGGAGAATTATTGCGGCGATCGAAAAGGCGAAGTCGGACGGCTCGGACCTCATCGTTTTTCCCGAACTGATTACCCACGGCTACACCTCGCAGGATTGGTTTCAAGATCCCGACATCATCGAACATTCGCTTGATCCGCTGAAAGAAATTATCCCGGCGACCAACGGGATCACGGCTATCGTCGGCACAATACGTCCGAACGAAGACAACGACGGACGTCGCCTTTACAACTGCGCGGCGGTAATTCGCGACGGAGTACTGCTGGGGTTTGCGGACAAGACTCTTCTTCCCGAGTACGATGTCTTCGACGATCCTCGATATTTCGAACCGAACCACGGGCTCCGGCGATTGTTCGAGATCAACGGCGTGAAACTCGGTGTCGTCGTATGTGAGGATTTTTGGAACGATAAAACGTTTTGGAAAGACCGACTGTACGAACACGACCCGGCCGACGAAGTGATCGAGATGGGTGCGGATCTGGTTGTCGCGATCAATGCATCGCCGTATAACAAAGGAAAGATCAAAGTTCGTTGCGACATGGTCGCGCATCGGGCGAAGGCGCAAGATGTGCCGATTGTCTTTGTGAATTTGATCGGCGCTAACGACGGCATTGTCTTCGACGGAGCAAGTCTCATCGCCGATCAGCAAGGCGACATTATTCTGCAGGCGGCCGCGTTCGAAGAGTTTGTCGAGACTGTTGAGCTCGATGTCGGTAGGCCCGACGCTCGCGGCATTTCCGGAGCTGAGTGCGAATCGATCCGGCAAGCACTGGTACTTGGTATTCGCGATTACGCGGAGAAGAACGGTTTCCAAAAGGTCGTGCTCGGGCTTTCGGGAGGTATCGATTCTTCGCTCGTCGCGGCCCTCGCGGCTGAAGCCCTCGGCCCCGAAAATCTTTTGTGCGTGATGATGCCGTCCCCATTTTCGTCCGAGGGAAGCATCAAGGATTCGGAAGAGCTGATAAGAAATTTAGGATGCGAAAGCCGGATCGAACCCATCTCCGACACGTTTGAAGTTCTGCTTCGGCAGATGAAACTAAATAAGCCGACGAAGGGCGGCGAGAGCCTCGCGGCGGAGAACATGCAGTCACGTCTTCGCGGCGTGATTCTAATGGCGATCTCAAATTCGGAGCGCCGCTTGCTACTCTCGACGGGAAATAAGAGCGAGCTCGCCGTCGGCTACTGCACTTTGTACGGCGACACGAACGGTGGGCTCGCGGTGCTCGGTGATGTTTTGAAAACCGAAGTATGGCAGATCGCGCGTCAGATAAACGAGTCGGCTGGCCGCGAGATCATTCCGAATAAGATAATCGAGAAAATGCCTTCCGCAGAACTCGCTCCCAACCAGTTCGATCAGGACAGCCTGCCGCCATACGAGCTCATGGATCCGATTCTCGAGCTTTATTTCGAACGCAAGCTTTCGCCCGCCGAGATCATCTCCGCCGGGAACGACCAGGAACTCGTCTACGGCGTTCTTAACAAGGTTGAGAATCCGGCGAACGAATTCAAACGCCAACAGCTTCCGCCTTCGATCATCATTTCGAAGAATGCGATCGGCGTCGGCCGCCGCCGACCGATCACGCATAAGTATCGTCGACCGACGACATAGCTTTTCGATACAGGTGAGTTCATTCCAAAAGCTTGCGCGCTTTCCGCTCCTAGCGGAGCGGCATCGTAGGTCGCGAGACACATCGCGTGGGCACACTTTTGAATACCGACACGTTCAATAACACTGGCCAACATCGAACTTTCAGAATATTTTGCAAGTAGGCATGGAAGACTCCGTTCAATTCTCCAACAGAGGGGAAATGAACGGAGCTTATTATGTCTAAATACGATAGTCCGCTGGATAACTTGAGAGTCGCGAGCCCTTGCTCTGCAGACTGGGACGCGATGTACGGTGATGAACGAAAGCGCTTTTGCGGGGACTGCAAACTAAATGTTTATAACTTGTCGGGTATGACGCGTTACGACGCTGAACATCTGCTGAGGATGAACGAAGGCAGATTGTGTGTTCGATATTTTCAGCGTCCGGACGGGACGATACTGACGACGGACTGCCCGGTCGGTTGGGCGAAAGTAAAGCAGCGCGTGTCGGTGTTCGCCGCTGCGGCATTCTCATTGGTAATCAGCCTTTTCGGTGCGACTCTCCTGATGTCATATTTCGGCAGACGCGTTGAGGTAGTCGGCAAGCTGATCCCTCTCGCGACACCGACGCCGAAAACCGTGCCGTTGATGGGTGCGATCGCTATGCCTTCGCCGATGCCCACACCAAAGGCGACCCCGAACAACGACGTGAAGCCGAAGATGGGAGAGCTTCGAGTCTCGTGATCTTCGTTGAGTATTAGAAGAAGAATTTCACGCCAAGCTCGCAGAGTTCGCAAAGCTATCTGACTTTCTCCCCTGAACACGCAATTCCGGAGACTTCTTTCTCTGCGAACTCTGCGA
>JANMUW010000276.1:0-2461 GCA_031392105.1 Acidobacteriota bacterium
CTTTACCCAAACGGGGTCGTGGCTCTGGATGCTACTCGTAGATCGCGGGCTGGCAAACTCCAGGTGGGACGGAGAGGGCAATTGGCGATGGCTGCGCTAGCGGCATTTGCGTTGATATAGCCCGCAGGATCTTTGTCGACTATACGGCGGGTCTCTTCAAACGCATTCAGTGGAATGTTGTTGCTCTTCATTTCCGTGATAACCGGTGTCTCAACGACCGGTTCCGGCTGGGATTTGATCCAGTAGTAATATCCACCGGCTCCGAGCAAACCTCCGAGCAAAAGAAATAAGACCGCAGACAAAAGGCGACTGGGGCCTCCCGAAGATATTTCTTCGACAACCGGTTCAGTGTAGGTCCGAATCGGACGGGTTGCAGCGGGCTCGGGTGAAACAACCGGCGGTTGTTGAGCTGGGACGATCACGCTGGATGACGAATAGTCCTGCAGATCGACACGCGGCTCTTCACCAGGTTCTTCCACGCCATCCATCAAATACGATTGATCGTCCAGTTCGTCGATCGCGATCGTCTCGCCGGTAGAAAATTCCTCGTCTTCCGCAGCCCGGTCGAAAGGGGAACGGGCAGTCGCGACCGTAGCTTCTTCACCGTCGCCGGCAGCGACGGCCGCGGAAAACTCTCGTGCGGTCTCGACGGCGACACGAACAACGACGGCGGTTAGATTATCTTCAGCTCCACGTGAATAGCAGATCTCCTTGAGCCGGTCGCAAATGCTTGCGGGATTTCCATTCGAAAGCAATCCTTCGATCTCGGCGTCATCAACGTGGCGCGTGATCCCGTCCGAGCACAAGAGAAACGTCGTGCCCGGTTCGACCATTATTGTCTTCAGATCGATATCAACATCGGATTCAGCACCCAGTGCCCGGCTGATAATGTTCTTGCTCGGATGATTCGCCGCCTGCTCCGGAGTCATGCGTCCGGCGCGGACCTCTTCTTCAACAACTGAGTGATCGTGAGTTTCGCGCAGCAAGTTCCCGTTATGATCGAGACGATATGCTCGTGAATCGCCGACATGCCCGATCGTCGCAATGTTTCCGTAGACATGAAGCGCGACAATTGTGGTTGCCATAGACGAAAGCTGGGGAAGGTCGGTTGCCATCTGATGGATCGCCGAGTTTGCCCGGTCGATCGCCGCCCGCATCACGTCCTCGGCATCCAGGTCCGCGGACTGATTAATGAACGCTTCGCCAAGTATCTCGACTGCCATTTGCGAAGCCACGTCGCCTGCCTGCGCTCCGCCGACTCCGTCAGCGACCGCGTACACTCCACGCTCCTCGAGAACCAGGAATGAATCCTCGTTCTCCGGACGCTTTTCGCTCAGGCCCCGGTCCGAAACTGAGGCCGATGTGATGTTAAAGTTATTCTCCATCTAATAGGGTCTCCGAGCGACAAAAACAAAGAGCGAAGCTGCTTGCCTAAGGCAGACCATCAACTTCGGCCTGCCGACGATCAATTGCATTTCGATGCGAGAATGCCATTAGCATTCCCAGCATGACGAAGCTTGTTATCAATGAGAATCCACCGTGGCTGACGAACGGTAATGTGATGCCGGTCATCGGCAACGCCCGCGTAATTCCACCGATGTTGACCAAGGCTTGAAATCCTATGAATGCCGATAACCCGATCGCGCAAAGTTTGCTAAACATATCGCGCGAATCCAAAGCCGTTCTGACACCCGCGCTGACCAGTACAATTAGCGCAAAGGTTACCAACAAACCCCCGAAAAGTCCAAGTTCTTCCGCGAGCGCGGCGAAGATGTAATCGGAGTCTGCAACGGGGATCAACTCGGGATATCCGAGCCCTAGTCCGCGTCCTGTAGTGCCGCCTGAGGCGAGACCGAATGTCGCCTGTGCGGGCTGGAATGCAAGCACATCGAACCAGGCGTCTACGTTGATCGTTCTCTGCAGCTCGGGGTCTTCGGCGAGCATCTCCGCAATTGCCGGATCTTTTTGAACGAGCTTTTTGTAATAGTCGTCGTAGTCCTCTTTCCACCAGGATGTGTCCGGTGTCGGAGGATTGAAACCGTCAAGCCACAGATGAAAGCGCTGCTGGATACGATCGGGAAGAACTTTCTTGACCGGACCCGCCAGCGTCGGCAGCAGCGGAATTCGCTCTTGCGTTTTTTCCGGCAACGCTCCGACCACCAGGATGCCGACAACCAAAAGTACGCTCCCGACCAGAACGAACCGCTGCGAGAAACGACGAACGGCGATCAGATACAGCGTGGCGTAGACGCTGCTGAAAACCATCATCTGTCCGAAATCTTTTAGAACGAAAAACGGAACGAAGGGAAGTACTGCCATGAAGACCAACGGGACGACATCCTTCGCACGCGGGAGTCCCCAGTAAGTCTTAGCAAGATTTTTGTAGAGCACGGCAAGTATCGCCGCGAAGCCGATAAGGAAAGGGATCTTTGACGGTTCCCACGGCGTCATGTTCCCGAGC
>JANMUW010000303.1:0-11916 GCA_031392105.1 Acidobacteriota bacterium
GCCGCTTCGGCGGGGTGGTTCTCTTGAGCAGAGATTCTCGAGTCGTCGTGTTGCGAACGGGAGAGAACCACCCCGTCAGCCGAAGCGGCTGCCACCGCTCCTTCGTAAGGAGGGGAGTTTTCTGTCGACCCTTCGTCGTCGGCGTTGTTCCAAACGCTAGGCTGAGATTCTTCATGCGCCGCCAGTGCTCGCACCAGCGTGGGCGAGATTCCCAGTACCTCGACTTTATGCTTTGCGCAGAATTCCCACATGCGATCGGGTGTTGGGTAATCGGGCGCGCCGTCGTAGATGCAGATCGTCGCACCATTGATGAGCGCTCCGTAGATTAGCCACGGCCCCATCATCCAGCCGATGTCGGTGTACCACGAGATCCGCGTACCGAGTCCGACATCCGTCCCGAAGGCCATGTCCTGTGCAGCTTTGATCGGAAAACTCGCATGCGTGTGCGCGATGCCTTTGGGTTTTCCGGTGGTGCCGGATGTGTAGAGGATGATGAGAGGATCTTCGGCGGAGGTGCGAGCGCCTAGATAATCTATACTTGTTCGCAGTTTTCCGGCATCGAGTACATGATCCCAATGTCGGTATTTCGCCTTTGCCTGTGTGACAGCCCAACGTCGATGACCTGGTCGGGGAACGACGACCACGAAACCTATGGAGGGGCAGGATTCGGCTGCATTTACAAAAGTATCGACGGCGTCAATAACTTTTCCCCGTCTGCTGAACCCTTCACTCACAATTAACGCCTTAGCCTTCACGGCATCGAGACGGGCTTGCACCGCGCTTAATCCGTATCCGCTAAAGATCGGTACTGAGATTGCACCAAGACGTCCAACTGCCAGTAATGCCACGATCGTTTCAGGAATCATCGGCATGAATATTCCGATCGAATCACCTTTCCTGACTCCGTTCGCTTCCAAACCGGCAGCAAATTGATCGACAAGGAGAAGTAACTCCTCGTAGGAGAGTTTCCTCGAGAGGTTGTCTTCCCCTTCCCAAATCACCGCGGGCTGGTCCTTCATCTGATCCGTCTGCCAACGGTCGAGGCACATCGTGGTGATGTTTAAGCCGGCTGTGGGTAATGGTGAGTGGTGAGTGGTGAGTGGTGAATGAAGATCAGTTTCCGCGGCTTCGTCTTCCTTTGCGTCTTTGCGTCTTTGCGGGAGGCCCGACGTAAACCACCTCGGAAACTCGATCCCGCCCGACGTGTCCAACAATCGCGAGTAAGGCGGGTCGAGCTTGATATCGAGAAACTTCAACACCTCCTCGGTAAACTTCTCAACATCCCGGATCGAGAACTCGTAAAGCTCGTCCCAGGTCGTGACACCAACCTGGCGCATAAACCGCGTTAATTGCGCGCGTTCGATGACTTCTGGCGTAGGTGTCCAGGCGATGGGCTGGTCTTCGAGGAGGTTAGTGTCGTGCATTTTTGATTAAAGAATTATTTGCGGGTATTTTATTACACAAAACTTTTTGTCAGAAACGACATCTTACCTTCGCGGCTTTGCGAGCTTTGCGTGAGGAAAGATTTCACGCAGAGAGGACGCAGAGGAAACCTCTATGAACGAAGAGCCGGTCGCCATCCATCTCCCAAGCAACCTTTTTGCGGGAAAGACCGCGATCGTCACTGGAGCCTCACGTGGTGTCGGTCGGGCGACCGCGATCAGGCTTGCCGAGGGCGGGGCGAATGTCGTTGTCAATTATCTCAGCAATGACGTCGAGGCGCTCGAGACCGTTCGTATCTGCCAGAACAAAGGCGTGGAAGTGATCGCTGTGCAGGCCGATGTTTCGGACATGGTCGACGCACAGAAGCTTGCGAAGCAATCGTTGGAACGATTCAGCCACATCGATCTGGTTGTCTGCAACGCCGGAGTTTGGGAAGGTGCGGCGATCGAAGACATGTCCGAAGAAATTTGGAACAAGGTCATAAACACCAATCTGAAATCAGCTTGGGCGACGACAAAGGCATGCGTACCCGCAATGAAGAAACGGCCGAAGGGTTCGATCGTCATGGTCTCGTCGACCTCAGGACAGCGTGGCGAAGCGGGATATTCGAACTACTCCGCGTCTAAAGGCGGGATGATCTCGTTCACGAAAGCGCTCGCGTCGGAGCTGTGCCCGAAGATCCGCGTCAACGCGGTAGCTCCCGGCTGGATCGAAACGGCAATGGTGCGGCCGGCGTTCGAAGACGAGGGATATTATCAGAGCGTGATCGATGGAATACCATTGAAACGTATCGCCACGACTGACGACGTTGCGCTGTCGATCTGCTTTCTGCTTTCGGATTGGTCGCGTCACATCACGGGGGAGATCGTGAACATCAATGGCGGTTCCGTGCTCTGCGGCTAGCTCGAGATTCCCGAGTCTTTCTTTGAACGCGGATCGGGCGGATTAAGCGGATTCACGCGGATCTGAAAAACTGCTCGCTGTCCTGATCCGGTTTCATCCGCCCGATCCGCGTTCAAAGAAACGCTTACCTCCGTCACAATAACGTACACATTTGCTGGCATGCTCATTGCAGCCTTATTTCCTTAAGTGGAGGTGCACAAATGCCAGATAAGAAAAGAGAAGAGAAACGAGAGTTGATCGACACCGGAACGGATAAACGTTTCGTGCGTCGTAATGACGACGGAACATTTAAGGAGAGTGATGACGTAGGACGTTCGCTAAGTCAGGACGTTCGACAGCACGCGAAGACAAAAGTTAAGCCCGGTCAGGGCGACCGGGGCGATCAGTAGGTAAGGGATAGAACTCAAAGGACCGACTTATTGCCAAAATGGGGTCGGTTTTGTAATTACAAAATTACGAAATTACTAAATTACGGAATTACCCTCCATGTAATTCTTAATTAGGTAATTTCGTAATTTCGTAATGAGGGACAAGACTCACGCGTCTCTTTTCACCCGCAGACTTAGGCTTGACAAACCATGGACAAACGGTTGAACTCTTACCAGATTTGACCGAAAACACACGCCCAATTGTGATGAAGTTTGGTGGCACGTCAGTCGGCGACGTCGCCGCATTCGAGCGCGTGCTTCACATCGTCTCGACGCAGATCGAGCGGCATCCGGTCGTCGTCGTCTCAGCGATGACAAAGGTTACAGATGCACTCCTCGCCGCGTTCGAAACGGCGAAGAAAGGAGATTTTGCCGAAGCCTTCGCATCGCTCGAACCGCACTTCGAAAGACACACCGAAGTCTCAAAACAATTCATTCCCGACGGAGCTCCGAACGCTTTCAATGGTGAACTCGAATTCGCGCGTGGTGAGCTTTCCGATCTGCTAATGCGAACGTCGCGGCGGAGCCTGCCGCTGCAGATGCTAAAGGACGCGATCGTATCGTACGGCGAGCAGCTTTCTTCTCGATTACTTGCCGAAGTCCTTAAATCCAAAGGTCTGAACGCGCGCCAAGTTGATTCGCGACGCCTGATCGTTACCGATGACGAATACGGCGCCGCGACTCCGATAATCGACGAGACGAACGAACTTGTGCAGCTCGAGCTTGAACCGCTGATCGCGGGCGGGGAAGTTCCAATCCTCGGCGGTTTTATTGCAGCGAGTCGGAGCGGTGAAACGACGACGCTCGGACGCGGCGGTTCGGATTACTCGGCCGCGCTAGTTGCAGCGGCCTTACATGCGGGTGAGCTGCAGATCTGGACAGACGTCACAGGCGTGATGACCTGCGATCCGCGCATATGCGACGAAGCTCGCACGATCCCGACTCTAAGTTATGAAGAAGCCGCCGAGCTCGCATACTTCGGCGCGAAGGTCCTTCATCCGAAAACGATAAAGCCGGCGGTCGACAACGGGATTCCGGTCCGAGTCTGCAATACGTTCGAGCCAGACAAAGTCGGAACGATGGTGCTCAACGAATCGGGCGAAGCGCCGAACAAGATCAAGTCCATCGCGCATAAGAAGAACATCACGATCCTTCGGATCACCTCAGCACGGATGCTCGGAAGCTATGGATTCATGAGCGCCGTCTTTCAAGTTTTCGATCGATACCGGACTGTGATCGACGTCATCTCGACCTCGGAAGTTTCGATCGCCCTAACGCTCGACAACACCGCGGAGATCGACAAGATCGTCGCCGAGCTGAGGCGACTCGGCGACGTGGAAGCTGAACCTGGCTATGCCGTCATCTGCGTCGTGGGCGAAGGTCTGCGAGCGTCGACCGGATTGGCATCGAAGATCTTTTCAACAATAGATGACGTGAACATCGCGCTTGTCTCGCACGGGGCGTCGGCCGTGAATCTCACATTCGTCGTCAGGGAAGACGTCGTCGCGGATGTTATAAAAAAGCTGCATGGAGAGTTTTTTTAAGCTCAGGAGAGCCGGTACACAGGTCAGAACCGCGAGCGGTAGCGACCGGGCCACCCGGTACCACCGAACTGTCTATAGGTTACCGGGACACCCGGTCGCTACCGCTCGCGGTTCTGACCTCGGTCGCCGCGGCTCAACATACAAATGATTTGTCGCCTCACTCTGTCGTCCGTTTTGATCGCCGCGATCGTCGCATGCTCTTCGCCCTCGAGTGCTCCGACTCAATTTCAACCGCGCGAGGTTGTTGGCCGCGGTTATCAGGTCTTCGTTCCCGCGAACCGCGATCCAAATGTAAAGGTGCCGGTGATGCTGTTCCTGCACGGCTCCGGTTCACGTGGCGATGACAATACTACACAGATTGATGGCATTCGTTGGGCCCTCGAGCCGATAAAGGAGAAGATCAACTTCATCATCGTTGTTCCGCAATGCAGGGCGAATACATTTTGGGCGGCGAAGGATATGGCCGACTACTCGCTCGCCGCGCTGGATGCGACGGTGGCGGAATTTAACGGCGATAAGGACCGGCTGTACCTCGCAGGTTTTTCTTTAGGCGGTTACGGCGTGTGGCAGATCGCTGCGGCGAATCCTGGAAAGTTTGCGGCTCTTATGCCGGTCGCGGGCGGAGTAGTCGGAGAGCGTCCGATCGATCCGAAGGATCGTGCGGTGATAATTCCGTCGGTTGGCAAAATGCTGGATTCACCCGAGCCTTATAAAGAAGTTGCGAAAGCGATCGGGCAAACTCCGGTTTGGGTCTTTCACGGATCCGCGGATGAGGCGGTGCCGGTCGAGTTCTCACGTACGATCGTGAAGGCGTTGAATGATGCGGGCAGTAAGAACGTGAAGTACACTGAATACCCGGACGATGGACACATGATATTTGGGAAGTCATTCGCTGAGCCGGGATTTCTAGGGTGGCTTTCGGAACAGAGTCTCCCGAGTAGAAACTGAATGATCGATTTGGCTGTCGTTTCGTGTGTGTCGTGTGCTTGTATGTTGATTAACGGCCGAAACACCTCCGGATTCCGAGCCTTCTCGCGACCTTTTCTAACCACGGAACACACGGAACGCACGGAAAGAAAAGAACACGGAAGCATAGAGTTATGAGTGGTGTCGGGCTCGTTCGTTTGTTTCGTGTGATTCGTGGTTCGGTTTTCATAAGCAAACCACGAATCACACGAAAAGAACACGAAACAAGAAAGGTCACAAATTCATAGTGACTTCGTTGCTTCGTGGTTGGATTTTTGTCTTTACCTGGAAATAAACCACGGCAGGCGAAAGCCCGACCACGAAAAACACGAAACACACGAAAACAAGACGAACGGCTCGACAGACTTAACAGACTCAACAGACTCGCCAGACTCCAATGAACATATTCGAACTCACAACCTCACTCATGAACATTCCGTCCACTTCCGGCGAAGAGGAAGCGGTCGGGCTTTGGCTGCGTGATCATCTTCAGTCCCTCGGTTGGACCGTCGAGCTGCAGAAGGTTTCGGAGAATCAGAACAACGTCATCGCGTGGCTGAACGACACGCCGCGGGTTTGGTTCTCGACGCACATGGATACGGTGCCACCGTTCATTCCACCGACCGAAGACGACGAAAAGATCTACGGTAGAGGCGCGTGCGATGCGAAGGGAATTATCGCGGCGCAGATCATCGCCGCGGAGCAGCTAAGAGCAGAGGGGATCAACGACATCGGTTTGCTGTACGACGTCGAAGAGGAAAGATCGTCGACCGGAGCCCGAGCGGCGAACGATCACCCGCTCGCAACAAAGTGCGAGTACATGATCAACGGCGAACCGACCGACAACGACCTCGCGATCGGTTCGAAGGGATCATTTCGTTTGAAGATCAAGACGACGGGTAAAGCGGCCCACTCCGCGTATCCAGAGATTGGCGATTCGGCGATCGAAAAGCTGCTCGATATCCTGGACGACATTCGCCACACAAAATTTCCGCACGGCGAGTTCTTTGGTGAGACGACGGTGAATATCGGAACGGTCGAGGGCGGAGTCGCGTTGAATGTCATTCCGCCGCGGGCCGAAGCAGGATTACTGATCCGCTTAACGACGCCGCGCGAGCCGATCGAAGAAGCGCTGCGAAATGTTGTTCGAGATCGAGGCGAGATCGAAGTGCTTTCTTGCAGCGAGCCGGTGAAGATGCTCGAGGTCGAGGGTTTCAAGCAGAAGACCGTACGGTTCACGACCGACATTCCATACCTCACCAACTGGGGCCAGCCACTGCTGCTCGGCCCGGGCTCGATCCTCGTCGCTCATACGAAAGACGAATTTGTTTTGAAGAAAGATCTCGAGGATGCTGTTCGGTTGTATGTTGATCTCGCCAAGATATTATTAAACGCGGAACTCGCACAGAACGCAGAAAAAACATAAAGTACGCCTCTGCGTCTAAGCGTCTCTGCGGTAGAATCACTCCAATGAAAATCGCACTTATCGGACACGGGACGATGGGAAAGCTCATCAAAGCGCTAGCCGAAGATAAGGGATATGAGATCGCCTCGGTGATCGATGAAAACGACTCGCAGCTAACCGCTGCTGAACTTGCAGCTCAGCTCTCCGGAGTTGATGTAGCGATCGATTTCACCAGCGCCGAGGCGGTAGCCCGGAATGTAGAGGCGTGCATGCTGGCCGGCGTGCCACTCGTCGAGGGGACGACCGGATGGAACGACCTGAGAAACGATGTAGAAAAACTTGTGAGTGACGCCGGTGGAGCGTTCGTCTTTGGCGCGAACTTTTCGATCGGCGTGAATCTGTTTTATCGCGTAGCCGATTTTGCTGCGGAGCTGTTCGATAAAGTTCCCGAGTACGAAGTGTTCATCGAGGAGCAGCACCATTCTCGAAAGAAAGATGCTCCCAGCGGAACTGCGCTGAAACTGAAGGATATTGTCTCACAGCACATCACGAAAGATTTCAGCGTCTCGGCGACGCGGGCGGGAAACATTCCCGGAACCCATCGCGTCGGATTCGACGGGCCGGCTGACCAGGTCTTGCTCGAACACGCGGCGCGTTCGCGCGAAGGCTTTGCCGCCGGTGCGTTGATGGCGGCGGAATGGATCGTCGGGAAAAAGGGATTTTACGAGTTCACGAACGTGATCGATGAACTGGTCGCCAGGTAACATCGATCGTATCTGGAATCTAAAACCTCGAATCTAGAATCTATTCAAATCAGATTCGTTTGAATAATTTCGAGAGCATAAGTGGTAGATATGACAACACGAACCGACTGGATGCGCGGATGCGCGACCGCATTAGTTACGCCATTCAAAAAAGACGGATCGATAGATGACGAGTGCTTCAAGAAACTTGTAGTTCGCCAAATAAAAGGCGGCGTGAACTTGCTCGTTCCGTGCGGGACGACCGGAGAAAGTGTGACGATGGACGATGCCGAACGGCTCCGCGTCATTCGCATGACGGTCGAGGCCGCAAAAGGAACAAAGGCGAAAGTCATCGCCGGTACCGGCAGTAACAATACGGCTGCGACTATCGATTTCACGCGCAAGGCTCGTGAGGCAGGAGCTGACGCGGCGCTCGTTGTCGCACCGTATTACAACAAGCCGACGCAGGCAGGGATGGTCGCGCATTTTTCTGAGATCGCGCGATCTGTCCGCGGTTTTCCAATAATGCTCTACAACGTACCTGGACGAACTGCGTCGAACATTTCGGCCGAGACTACGCTAAAGCTAGCTGAAAAATTTGAGAACATCGTCGCCACAAAAGAGGCGTCGGGGAATTTGTCGCAGGTGATGGAGATCCTTAAAAATCGTCCGAAGAATTTCAAAGTATTTTCCGGCGATGATCCGACGGCCCTCCCGTTAATCGCTCTCGGTGCGGATGGATTAGTGTCGGTCTGTGCGAATGAGATCCCGAAGGAAACTTCGCAGATGATCTTAAAAGCGCTCGACGGAGCGCATACCGCGTCGCGTAAGATCCACTACCAGATACTTCCACTGATGGAAGCGAACTTCATCGAATCGTCGCCCGCTCCATGCAAGTTCGTGATGAAGGAAATGGGCCTGCTCGATGAGAATCTGAGGTTGCCGCTTGTGCCCGTAACGAAGGAGACGCAGGCGAAGCTCAGATCAGTAATGAGAGAAGTCGGGTTGTCGAAGTAAGTGATTCACTGGTGACTGGTAACTGTTGTTAAAACCAGTTCCCAGTACCCAGTCACCAGTATCCAGTAAGATGAAGCAAACTACTATCACAAGGATCTGGCATGGACGCACGAAGGCCGAACACGCCGACGAGTATCTTCAATTCGTGGTCGAGAGCGGCGTCTCGGATTACAAAAGCGTAGAGGGAAATCTCAGTGTTGAGATTTGGCGCCGAATCGACGGAGAAGTGTGCCACTTCTGGACCGTGACGAAGTGGGACAGCTACGACAGCATCGGAAAGTTCGCCGGCGAAGATCTTGAGAAGGCGAAGTATTACCCGGAAGATTCGAAATACCTTCTCGAATTTGAGCCGACCGTTCGGCATTGCGAAACCTTCACCTTTTGAGAAATGGAGATCGATCACAAAGGATTACAACTCGAGCGAGTAGGTTTTTTCAACATTTAGAAAGGCGGAAAACAAAACAAGTGAGCTTACAGAACAAGATTGAAACGCTGTTCGCGGCGACCGAATTTACAGCTGCCGATCGAGAAGTGTTCGAAGCATTCCGACTCGCGCTTCGGCGCGGTGAGATTCGCTCTGCGGTCAAACATGCGGACGGCAGCTGGCATGCGAACACTTGGGTGAAGCAGGGAATCCTGCTCGGGTTTCGAATGGGCAAAATGGTCGAGATCTCAAAGTCCACCGAAACATTTCAGTTTTTCGATAAGGATACGTTTCCGCTGCGGCCGATGTCGTTAGATGACAATGTGCGTATCGTGATCGGTGGCTCGACGATCCGTGACGGCTCGTACGTCGCCCCCGGCGTCGTTGTCGTTCCGCCCGCATACATAAATGTCGGAGCATATGTCGACGAAGGAACGATGGTTGATTCTCATGCTCTTGTCGGGTCGTGTGCGCAGATCGGGAAGCGTGTGCATCTTTCCGCGGCAGCGCAGATCGGCGGCGTGCTCGAGCCGGTGAACGCGACTCCGGTCATCATCGAAGACGACGTGCTCGTCGGCGGGAATACTGGGGTCTACGAAGGAACGATCGTTCGAGAACGCGCTGTCCTTGCGAGTGGTGTGATACTCACTCGTTCGACTCCGGTATTCGATCTCCCGAACAATCGCGTCATCAAATCAGACGGCGAAAGCTCTCTCGAGATTCCGGCCGGAGCGGTGGTCGTACAGGGCTCGCGTGCAGTAACAAATGATTTCGGAAAAGAAAACGGCCTCTCGATCTACTGCCCGATAATCGTCAAATACCGCGACGAAAAGACCGATGCTTCGACGAAGCTGGAAGATTATCTGAGATAATGGCGGTATGGCTCAGCCAGTCGAGGTGATCATCAACGCCGGTTCCGGAAGCGTGGTGCAGGAAGAGACTCCGCATCGTTTGCGCGAACGGTTCCTGGAGTTGGGTGTAACTTCGACTATTCACCTGGCAAAAAGCGGCGATGATGTCGTGTCGCTTGCAAAAAGCGCGGTCGAACGATCCGACATCATAGTTGCCGGTGGCGGTGACGGAACTATCAGTACAGTAGCGATCGAAGTGGCTAAGGTAGGCAAAACGCTCGGCATTTTGCCACTCGGGACGCTGAACAATTTTTCGAAAGATCTCGGAATCTCGCAGGACCTTTCCTCCGCCGTCGATACGATCGCGACCGGCGACGTAAGGGTCATCGATCTCGGGGAAGTCAACGGCCGCACCTTTATCAATAACTCAAGCATCGGACTCTATCCCCGGATCGTGCTTCGCCGCCAGGAACAACAACGGCTGGGGCGAGGAAAATGGAGTGCCGCATTTTGGGCCGCGCTCCAAATGTTCCGCCTTTCGCCTTTTCTGAAGGTAAGGATCGAGATCGACGGAAAATCTTTTCTGCGGAAGACTCCTTTTGTGTTCGTGGGGAACAATGAATATGAGATGGATCTCTACAATATCGGCCGCCGGGTTTCGCTCAACGAGGGAGAGTTGAGTGTGTATTTCTTACATCGAGGTGGGAGATGGGGAGTAACATTACTGTTGTTTCACACCTTGTTCGGTGGATTGCGGCAGTGGGAGGATTTTGAAGAGGTGAGCACGGCGGCGGTCACGATACAGACTCGAAAAAGAAAACTTCATGTTGCCGTCGACGGCGAGGTGATCACGATGACCACGCCGCTGAATTATCGAACGCTTCCGAAAGCGTTGAAGGTTATTGTACCCAAAGGGAGTTCCTAGTTTCTGGTTTCTAGTTAGGAACGCGGAGGAGAAACCAGAAGCTTGAAGCTAGAAGCAATAAGCTAGGAACTAGGAACCAGAAACTGGAAACTAAGAACAGTGCGTACAATCGCTCACATCTCCGACATTCATTTCGGCCAGGCTGATAACGGCGTGGTGGAACGGCTTGTCGAGAAAATTGTCGAGCTCGATCCCGACTTGCTGGTTGTGTCCGGCGATCTGACACAGCGAGCGCGAACGGGACAGTTTCGCGAAGCTCAGGCATTTCTCGAGAGGCTGCCGAAACCGCATCTCATTGTTCCCGGTAATCACGATGTTCCGCTTTATAACATCTTCGATCGATTTATAAACCCGCTGACAAAGTTCAAGAAATTCATCACGAGCGATCTGACGCCGGAGTTTCTCGACGAGGAACTCGCGGTTTTCGGCATCAACACCGCGCGTTCGATGACCATCAAGGGTGGGCGAGTGAGCGAAGAGCAGGTCGACGAGTTGCAGCAACGGCTATGTGAGATCGACGAAGGAAAGGTAAAGATCATCGTCACTCACCATCCGTTCGATCTGCCCGAAGGTTTTGATGAGGATGACATCGTCGGACGGGCAAAAAAGGTGATGCCGAAATTGGTCGAGTGTGGGGCCGATGTGTTTCTTGCCGGCCATCTTCATGTGAGTCACATAACGCATTCCGCCCGCCGGTACAGGCTTGAGAACGGATACTCCGCATTGATAATCCAGGCCGGCACCGCTGCGTCGGTTCGTGAGCGCGGCGAAGAGAATTCGTTTAATTTGCTCGAGGTGGCATCCCCGATTTTGACCGTCAAACGTTATCAGTGCAGTTTGCCGGCAGCGGGATTTCATTTGGCGACGACCGAGCAATTCAGTAAGACCGAACGAGGTTGGGGGAGGATGTAGGTAATGAATAGGCCCGCGAAATACGCGAAATGACGCGAAAATAAAATCTCCTTTCGCGTGATTTCGCGTATTTCGCGGGCAGGTCTTCCTTGGCGCCCTGCGGACTCGGCCGCACTTCTGACAAGAATGACAAAATCGCCTAGAATGGTTTAGGGAACCCAACATGAATCAAGACGAAAACGAAGACACCGGAAAACACGGGCTGGCTGATAAGATCTCCGGGCTTGGCCAAAAGATCATCGGTGAGATCGAGACGATCGGCGGTGTGTTGACCATTGGTCTGCATGCCGAAATTGTTATAGGTGTTCGGCTCGCCTTCATTGGCACAGAGCAGCCAGCGGCCGTTTGGTGAGAA
>JANMUW010000323.1:0-5176 GCA_031392105.1 Acidobacteriota bacterium
TTATCGCCCGCGCTCTTCGCGACGCCGGTATGGAAGTGATCTACACGGGACTCCGGCAAACGCCCGAGATGATCGCGTCGGCCGCTTTACAAGAGGACGTCGATGCCGTCGGGATCTCGATACTGAGCGGCGCGCATAAAACACTTTGTCCACGAATCGTCGATCTGCTGCATGCAAACGGAATGGACGACACGCTTGTACTCGTGGGCGGTATCGTTCCAACCGAAGACATAGCAGATCTGAAATCAAAAGGTGTTTCCGAAGTCTTTCTGCCGGGAACTTCGACGGAAGACATCGTCAAATTTATCAACGAGCATGTAAGGGGGTAGTTTAAATGAAAAACTTTGCAGCGGTCTTTCTCTCCGCTCTAATGCTTCTCTCGATTCCTGTCTTCGGATCGGCGGCTTCGTCGACCGAAACGTCAGTCATCGCCTCACAGGTAGTCAGCACTACCAAACGTAAGACCAGATATGTCGGCCGCAAAAGTAAAAAGGTTGGCCGGCGGACCTGGAATGGAACGAAATGGGTTTACTCAACGTCGGCGAGAAAGACTTACACGCCGCGCCGGAAGACGTGGCGCACCGGACGCAAGGTCGTTAGCCGAACGAAAAAGATCTTTAATTAGGTCCTTCAGTGAAAGCTCGGAACATGGCGCTCACAAGGGCGCCTTTTCTATTGGCACAACAGATGCTCTAGGATATCCATTGAATCAATTGATTCACATATCTTTTTCGAAAAAGAGGTTAATTTATGAAATCTAAGGGATTTTTGAGTGTCGTAGTGTTTTTCGGGGCTGTCTTCTTTGCGTACGGTGAGGCTAATGCCCAAGTTGTCGACGCGGTGAAGGACGCTGCGGGAAAAACAAAGGACGTCACGGTTGACGCGGCTAAAAAGACGCGTGTCGTCGTAACCGATGGCTTGGAAAAGGCAGCTGACAAAACCGGGGACGCAGCGTCGGCGACCGGTAAAGCTGTTAAATCGACTTCGAAGACTATTGGTCGCCACACGGTAAACGTCACAGAAGACGTTGCGGGAACCGCATATGAAGGCGGCAAGTGGTTCACGGTAAAAACCTGGGACGGTACTAAGTGGGTATCAAAACGGACCTGGTACGCGACAAAGAAAGCCGGGAGTGCCGCTAAAGACGCGGTTCAGTAGCATCGGAGCAATTCAAAAGGGTTCGGACTCGCGACCCGAACCCATCTCAATTTGGGATTTCGGATTTGGGATTTGGGATTTGGGATTTGGGACATGCATCCAGGTTTCAAGGCCTCCGATCATCGTAATCCTAACATCTGTTCCGTCAGTCCGAACCTCCAACAAATCCCAGATCCAAGATCCCAAGTCCCAAATCGAATTGACCGTCCGGTTTTTTTGTCTTTTAATCAGTCTCAATGAAAGAGAAAGTTAGGGTCGCAGGCGGCCAGGGATTTTGGGGAGATCTGCTGACGGCTCCGGTCGATCAGGTCCGCGGAGGTCCGATCGATTACCTCATGCTCGACTACCTCGCCGAGGTCACGATGTCGATCCTGCAAAAGCAGCGATCGCGCGATCCGCAAGCAGGTTATGCGAAAGATTTCGTCACTCTCATGCGCGAGATCCTACCGGATTGCGTCGAGAAAAATATCAAGGTCCTTTCGAATGCGGGCGGCGTGAACGTCGACGGATGCGCTGCGGCCATCCGGGACGTCGCTAGGGAGCTTGGACTTTCGGGCAAGGTAAAGATCGGAGTTGTCACGGGTGACGACATCCTCGACCGCCTCGACGAATTTGCCGATCAGGGTGTCGAGATCACCAACATGGAAACGGGCGAACCGCTATCCGATATCCGCGATAAAGTTCAATCGGCGAATGTTTATCTCGGCGCCGCGGGTTTGGTCGAAGCTCTCGACAAAGGTGCGCAAATAATTGTCGGCGGCCGATTGACTGACACCGGCCTTACTCTCGCTCCGCTCATGCATGAGTTCAAATGGAAGTTCGACGACTGGGACCGGGTCTCAGCCGGAACGATCGCGGGGCACATCATCGAATGCGGAGCACAATCGTCGGGTGGCAATTGCCAGTATGACTGGCAGAACATCCCGGATCTCGCAAACGTCGGCTTCCCGATCGTCGAAGCTTTTCCTAACGGCGAATTCGTCGTCACCAAACACGACGGTACCGGAGGCCGCGTCAATATTCAGTCGGTCAAAGAACAGTTACTTTACGAAATGGGCGATCCAAAAGCGTATATAACGCCCGATGTCGTTGCCGATTTTTCGTCGATAAATGTTGCGCCGGACGGCGACGATCGCGTGCGTGTCTTCGGTATCACGGGAAATCCGAGCACGGAGTTTTACAAAGTCTCGATTGCGTATTCGGCAGGATGGAAAGCAGTCGGCACACTCGTTTATGCGTGGCCTGATGCCTATGCAAAAGCACAGGCCGCGGACAAAATATTGCGTAGTCGACTAGAAAGACTTGGCCTTGAGTTTGATCTGATCCTTACAGAGTTCGTCGGTGTCAGCGCAACACACGGCCATCTCTCGGGTGAACCGCCTGCCGATATTCCAGAAGTTCAACTGCGTTTCGGAGTTCGCGGGCAGAACAAAGCCGACGTCGAGAGATTCACGAAGGAGCTTGCTCCGCTGATCCTGACCGGCCCACCCGCCGTCACAGGATTTGCCGGCGGCCGCCCGAAGGTCGAAGAGATCATGGCGTATTTTCCGGCGCTGATACCAAAGAGTTTGATCGAAACGAAAGTTGAGATCATCGAGGCCTAGCGAATTTAAACGCAGAGATCGCGGAGAACGCCGAGATTTCCTATGGTGATTCTCTCCGCGGTCTCCGCGATCTCCGCGTTAAAAAAACGCCGGACCTACTTTTTATCCAGAAACTTCGCGATTCCTTTTTTACAATCTTCACTCATCCGCGCTTCGGCGTTCGCCTTTGCGCCGGCTTCGATCGAGGCGTCGAAATTCAGCGAGTCCATCTCGTAGAGCAACTTTTTCGAAAGAATAACGGCCGATCGACTGACGTTTTCGTAGACGGCGGCGAACTTCGCAACACCTTCATCAAAATGTTCATCCGGAATCGCGTGATTCACGAGCCCGAGTCGCTCCGCCTCTTCGGCCGAAAACTCGAATCCTTGCGTCGCAATCTCAAACGCACGCTTCTCGGAAACATTCCGCCGCAGAAATGCCATGACTATCGCCGGGACGAATCCGATCTTTACTTCAGGGTACCCAAACCGCGCCGACTCAGCGGCAATTACAAGATCGCACGCTGTTGCGAGTCCGCAGCCGCCCGCCAGTGCACGACCGTGGACGGCGGCGATAACCGGAATCCTTACCTGCCGGATAAGTGCGAACAGATCGGCTAAACTTCGGGCATCTTCAAGATTCTCTTCGTACGAACTCTCGCTGATCTTTCGAAGGGATTCAAGATCAGCTCCCGAACAAAAATCCTTGCCGGCTCCGCGAATGACGATTGATCGCAAGTTCTCATCAGAATCCGCGTCGTGAAGCGCATCTTTCAAAGCCCGGACAAGCTGCTCGTTCAGCGCGTTACGCTTCTCTGGCCGGTTAAGGGTCAACGTGCGAACATACCCGAGATCGTTTATCAAGAGATTACTCATTCTTCTTTGCAGTTCCGCGTATTGCGTTTATCAGCTTCGTTACCTCGATTCGGTCGTCATCCATCGAAAGAAATTCGGCTTCACTTAACAGATCCGCATGAAGCAGAAGCTGCAGCCAGTATTCCGTATCAGCGGACTTACGGCGAGCAATGCCAAACTCACTTACGAAAACGTCCCTCGACTCCGCAAAGACGGCCTCTTTCACGTGCCTTCCGATACCCGTACCCGAAACCAACAATTCTTTGCTTAGTACGAACTCTTTCTTTACGTCGACTAGATATCGATATAGCTTGATGATCCTCAACGCAAAGGCAAACGATTTCTCGAGAACAATATTCTTTTCCATGGGAGATCTCCTTTTCCAAATGTAATTTTGTAATTGGGTAATTATTAATTTCGTAATGCCATTACACAATTAACAATTACCTCATTAATAATTACTGCGTGAAAACTCTCGCTGCCCTGTCGATTTCTGACGCGAAACGATCGATGACTGCAGCCGCGATAACGATCTGCTCTTCTGCTTCTTTCCAGTTTCTCTGCTCGATCGCCTCGCGGATGCCGGGCAAAGTTTTCACACCGTATCCGGTATAAAATCCCGGCGCGTAGATCTGATGTCGAAACCAGTCGCGGCGAGGAAGGCCTTCGCTACGGGTCAACGCACGTTCCGTTTTGTAGAGAGCTTCGTCCAAGGCGGCTGATGAACGTTTTCCATTTGCGGCGGCCTGATACTTCTTGGCACTCTCGTTCAAACGAACGAGGCTATTCTGAAGTGGCGTAAAATTTAGGAACGGTACTGGTTCTTTGGCGGTCGGGACGATGTAGGTCTCAGTTGGATCCTGCACAGCTTTCAGCATGCCGGATGAGATCTGCTGATTCAGCGTGCGTGTTTCATCCCGCATCGTTTCCGTTAGTCGTGTCACCTCGCCCGCGTATTGACCGATCGTCTCCGCGAAATTTGAAAACTCGAACGGCAGCGTATCGGCATTCGCGAGCCGCAGCGTCGTGTGACCGCAAACTTTTGCCAGCGCGATCCCGTACGCAAATCCCGGATCGCCGTACTTCGTGTAGTGATCGAATGAATCGTAGATCGAGTGATACGATCCGCCTCCATCTTCTCCCCCGAAGCCGATATTCAGCGACGCGATCCCGAGATGCTGGAGGAAGGGTGTGAAGTCCGAACCGGATCCGAGCGGCGAGATCCGGAGATCGGCTCGCTCCATGGCTTCCCGCCTGACATTTGGCGAACCGTTGATCGCCTGTTCGGCTCGGGTCCGTTCCCAGACACTCATCTTCGTCTGCGGATCGGTAACGGATTTAGCGACTTCGTTCATGAATTTTTCGAGTGTGTGCGAACCACCCATCCCAAGAAATCCACGTCCGTTCGAGTCCGTGTTAATGTACACGGCCGCCTTCTTTGCGAGTTCGTCAGCATGTTCCTCGACCCATTCCGTCGAGCCGAGCAGGCCTTGCTCTTCGCCGTCCCACGCTGCGTAAACGATCGTCCGTTTTGGTTTCCAACCTGTTTTCGCAAGCTCGGCGATACTTCGTGCTTCTTCC
>JANMUW010000345.1:0-5260 GCA_031392105.1 Acidobacteriota bacterium
AATAAGCAATAAGCAATAAGTGGTAGACGAGTTCAAACACCGTCTACCACTTATTGCTTATCGCTTATTGCTAACCGCTAGCTGCCTACTGCGTCAAAGCCTGAGCTTCGTGCTTTATAGTTTCTCCGGCTTCGGTCGCCACCTGCTTCGCCTTGTCGACAAGCGATCCTGCAGCATCCTGCGCTTTTTGCACAAGAGTTTCACGAGCTTCGCCCATCAACTTTCCTTCGTAGTACGTTGAAGGGATAGCGAATCCGACGGCCGCACCGACAGCGAGGGCGATCGCACCGAGCGCAAGCGGATTCTCCTCGAGATACTCGTCGTATTTCTCATGCGCGACGGTTCCGTAATTTCCCGCTCGGTCGTACGCACGATTGGCGAACTCTCCGGCTCCGGTATAGACATCGCTTACGGCTCCGGTGACACCTTCGTACGCCGATCCTGCCGCGCTCGTGACGCTCTCCAACGCCGCTCCGGCTTTGTCTGAGATACCGTCATAGACACGGCTCGTAGCGTCTCCAATCGACTGCTTGGCCGAATCAAAGGTCGACTCCCCATTGCCGCCCGATCCGCTTGTAAAGCCTGCTCCGTTGCCATACCCGTATGACTTACGCGACGAGCTTCTGCCAAAACTCTGATAAGCGAGCAGTCCCGCGCCGATCCCGATCAGCGCAAATGGAACCGGGTTCTTCGTCACCGTCTTCAATGCACCTGAGTGTGTAACTCCATCACCTATATGTTTCATAAAATTCACCGCCTTTCCTATCGTTGCATCGTAGGCCGTATCCTTGGCCGTTTCGATTGCGTTATTAACTGTTTCAGAGACCTGCTCTGAAATATTCGCGAAACTCAATTTCTCCTGGATCGCATCGATCGTCTCACCCATCTGACTGCGGGTTTCTTCGATACTTGCGCGAATCTGCTCGGTCTCTTCCGGTGCGTCGCCCGTAATCGACCCCGGTGTAAACTCTTCCGCCTTGGAATACTCTTCGAGAGCTTTTCCGCCGCCCGCTCCAGCGGGCGTTGAAACCGGATCCAGTTGTTCCAAGCTTTTCAGCTCACCTGATCTTTCAGCCATTGTGCATCCTCCTTGATCGACTCAACCGTTTCTTCGGGTTTGAGATTCGTATTCTTTAACTCCTCCAGCGCGGACGAGATCACGAAGAACGCCACAGCACCTACAACCAGGCCAACAAGGATCGCCGCCATCCACGCCGGCACAAAGTTGGAGAGGCCGAGAATGATCCCGGCGAGGATCGCGAGAATCGCCGCATAACCGACTGCTCCGCCTATCGCGAGAAATCCCACGTTCTTGCCAACCGTTGTCGCCTTTGCCGTAAGCTCGGCCTGAGCAAGGGAGACTTCCTGCCGGACCAATGTGCCGGTTTCAGCCGCCAGCTCGGAGAAAAGTTCCCCGAGACTGCGTTCTTCTTTTTGCAACTGCATTTGAGTCTGTGCCATATAAAACCTCCTCTGCGTTTCTATACAGACTTACTCGTCAGATCATTCGAATTGCTCTTTGAAGTTGAGGCCGGGAGCAAGCTATCCGCGCCAGCTGAAGCTGCAAAGTTGCGACCCGCGCCAACCTTGTCGTAACGGTGCGGCGAGCTCTTTAGAAACCTCGCCGCGAGAAGTCCCAGGCCGAACGCTGCACCGAAGAACACGGCAGGATTACGACGCGCAAATCCTTCCAGATCGCGAGCCATGTCGCGTACGCCACGGGTCTCGAAGTAGCCTGCGACATCTTCGAGCTTTTGTGCCGCGGTATTTGTATATTTCGCCGCCGCTTCAGCAAGACCGCTCTCGGTCTTTGAAGTTCCAAGGTTCTCGCTGACCTGACGCACGCTGTCCGCGACCGTCGTCAATCCGCCAGACAGAGTCGACTTCTGTTCGTCGAGTTTCGTCGCTGCTTTGTCGGTCACCGCTTCGTATGCTTGTCCCGCAGTTTCTTTCGCCTGATCGTAGAGGCTCCGCGCCGGTGCGGTCGCTGCACCTGTCCGTCCATTGCTGGAACCCGTCGGCGAAGTTCCTCGGTTTTGAGTGGGTGAACCGGCGTTCTTTGGCGGCTGCGAACTGAATTCAGTTACGTTGTTCTGCTTGTTTGATGAAGGTTGCGTAGATCCTGATTGATCTCCAAGTATGCTTTCGAACTGTGCCATTTCTAAATCTCCTTTGATCTCGTCGACATTCGCCGACTGTAATAATTCCGATGTATCGCGCGTTCGTAATAAATCGGTATGGTGTTTTAGTAAGTGCAAGAACCATACCGTTCAGGATATGTACGGATTCCGATACTTCGCTCTGAAACGAAAAAAGGACGAGGTGAATCTCGTCCTTAGTAGAATCGACTTATTGCGATCTAGTTTGTTGGCGGTGTATAAGTAAACACCGAATAGATTCGGCTCGTTGGAACCGGTACATCGGCGTCTTCTGCCGTCACGAATAAACCAAAATCGGTAAGAGCAGTTTCACTCTTTATCGCGGCTTCGTCGCGACTACCCGAGTTGATAACATGTCCGAGTTTCGAGTACTGTCCCTCCGGCGAATGCGTCCAAAGAGTAAACCGCTTGTTCTTTGGAACCTTATTCATATCGTCGAAATGCATCCTTACTTTCGTCACGCCTTTTCCACGCTTAATGTAAGCTTTCGCTTCCAAGCCACTAAGTTCGCCGCCAAACTTCATCTTCACTTCGCGCTCGTTGTCACCGAACGTTCCCACATTTAACATCGGAACATCATAGGCCGATACTGTCGAGACAACGGCTGCACCATCCCGAGTTATTACTGCCGGTGCCACTGCAACCGTTCGAGCTTCCGAAACCCTTCGGGGAACTACTGCATAACCTGAAGGCACCGCACTTCGATAAAAAACCGGAGTGGCTGTGTCGATAGCCGTCAGCCCTTCGGTGGGTGAAAGAACCAGCATGAACTGATTCAACTCCGTCGAGAATTCAGCTTTCGCGACCCCGTTCGTAATGGTCATTGGACCAAGCAAAGTCGGCACGCCCGTGGGATCAACCGCGTATGCGTACACGCTGGTCGTCGCCGCCGGTACTCCCGAAAGGTCCACCCAAACCTTTGTTCCGTCTGCTGATCGCATGACACGAGCAACACCCGTCGAGCCGGTAACCGTAGTCACCGGGGTTAAATTAATTGATACTTCCTTGCCTACCGGGTACTCGATAACCGAATACGTTCCGTCCGCATTTTGAACAACTTCCGTCTTCGTAACGGTTACGTCCTGACCAAACGCGGTCGACAGCAGCACGATCGACATCATCATTGCAATGACTAAATAAGAACTTTTTGAAATCATATTTATCTGCAACCTCCTTGTAAATTTGTTGTGAGAGCAAAACTCTCCTACCACCGAACGCGCAATGACCGTGCCAGCGGAAATAAAATCCATGTACTGCAGTTGTTAGAGACGGGCTTCGAGTTGAACCTATTCGAATGCGGTTGATAGTGTACCGAGTTGGAACAGCGACCGACCGAGCAGAAAAGGAAGTGACGAAAAATCCTGGCGAAAAAAAAATCCCCGATCGATATCGGGGATCAAAGGCGATCGAGGAAATGAATTTAATATATCTATCTGACTGGACTTACCGTGTCGTCATCGTCATCGCTCAAGGCAACAACAACAACTATAGCGGCGATAAGGCCGCCGATCGCGGCAACCGCGGCCCAGGCCTTCCAGTCGTCGTCGTCATCATCATCGTCGTGCTTGGCGAGCTCTCCGCCATTATGACGGACCGTACCGCTTAAAACCGCAACGCTGGTTTGGTCTCCGATAACACTGACGGTAAAACGACTGGCGGACCACCCCTCGTTAGTAACTGAATCGTTTGGTGTGTCGATCGTTACCGCCACCCCACCGGTATTCGAAACGTTTATGTTTCCTTTCGAAAGTACGCCGTCGATCCGGCCTTCGGAAAAGCTAAGCGTCAGCGACGAAGACGGAGCAAGATCGACCCGTCCAAACTTTCCAAGGCTGACAGTCGCCGAGCTGGTCTCGGTCGTGGAGACAGTTCCGTTCGAGAAGAATGTGCGACCGTTGAAGGCTCGCTCTCCGTTTACTACGACGAAAGGCTTTTCGCCGCCGTTCCCTTGACCCGAAACCGTAATCTCCGCCGCCGCCATGCCATTGGCCGGTACTGTGGAAGCGATCATTGTCTGGACGGACAGAAGCGAGATCACGAGTGAGAAAACTACTAACCGCGAAAACAAGGGTACGTTTGAACTCTTCATAGAATAACTGCCTCCTGGGTGTATTGCTGATCTAAAGTTTGTATTTGAAGGTGAATTAGTTTGGACAGATCAAGTCGATTTGAGTTTCGCCGCATTCCAAAGGGCGTCCATCTCATCCAATCCGGATTCTTCTGGTTTCTTGCCAACCGACCGGAGCTCTGTTTCAATAAATCGGAAACGCCTTCGGAATTTTCGATTCACCCTTTTTAATGCGGTTTCGGGTTCAATGTCAAGTTTTCGGGCGAGATTCACGACGACGAAAAGGAGGTCTCCGATTTCCTCGTCGATGTTCTCCGGGTTATTCTCTTTGATCGCGGCTTTTAGCTCAGCGACCTCTTCGTCGAGCTTCGCGAAGATCTGATTTTTGTCCGTCCAGTCGAATCCGACTTTCGCCGCCTTCTTTGTCACCTTGAGTGCTTCGAGCAAAGCGGGAAAGTGTACCGGCACATCATCCAGAATCGAATCGTGGTCTTTCTCCTTTTTACCCGAAGCTGCGCGCTCGTTTGCCTTAAGGGTGTCCCAATTGTCGAGAACGTCTTTTGCTCGTTCGAGCTTCGCGTCCCCGAAAACATGCGGGTGCCTTAAAACGAGTTTTTGCGTAACTCCGGCGGCCACTTCGTCGATCGTGAAATCCCCTTTCTCCGAGCCGATCGTCGCGTGAAAGACTACCTGGAGCAAGAGATCCCCCAATTCTTCCTTCAGATTCGCAGTGTCACCCGTCGCATCGGCTTCCTGGATCGCGTCGAAGGTCTCGTACGCCTCTTCGAGCAGGTACTGGGACAGCGAAGCATAAGTCTGCTCACGGTCCCATGGACACCCGCCCGGCGCACGGAGCCGAGCCATAATGGTAACGAGTTCGTCAAAGGATTTGGACATGCGGTTAGTCTATCGAAGTCTGGTGAGTCTATCGAGTCTGGTGAGTCTGGTGAGTCTGGTGAGTCTGGCGAGTCTATCGGCGGGATGCGCTGCAGATTCAACCCACTCGCCCGACTCGCCCGACTCGATAGACTCG